>JBFFDV010000006.1:0-22443 GCA_041559215.1 Anaerolineae bacterium
AGAACTGGATGTCAAACCGGAGTTGGTGAACGAAGACCCCTATGGTGAGGGCTGGCTGGTTCTCATAGAGATGACGGATTCCCAAAACGATCGGGAGAAACTCTTCACGGCGGAGCAATATCTGCCGCTGATGAAATCTCAAGCCGAAGAGGAGGCGAAGCAACGGTGAGCGATACTGATGGTAACAAGGTGCTGATCATACCATGTAGCGGAATTGGCAGAGCTTTCGGCTCAGTGGGTCGAGAAGCCACATACATGGTTATCGAGGAGATGCGACCTGACGAGGCGGACACTATCTGTCTTTCGTTGCTCACCTTGGGTGACGAGGAGGCGAAAGAACGTGTTCGCAAGCACCGGGTCATCACTATTGATGGATGTCCCAAGGCCTGCGCGGAGGTGAACGTGAAAAGCGCGGGCGGTCAAAGTGCAGCCAACTTCAAGGTGGTGGATACTTATCGGGAGCACCGGGAGCTGAAGGTCCCCTCGGTACTGAACCTGGGAGAGCCGGGACGAAAGCTGGCCGGTTTTCTGGCCGAGAAGGTGGCTGCAGCAGTTGATGCCATTGAAAGATGAAGGAGGAATCGATGGTTGATTTGCCAAAGAAGAAGGTGGGAATCATCGCCTGCGCTGGTGAGGAGATCCCAGAGGGGACCATTTCCCGCGTGGCAGCGCGAATGGTACTGGACGAATTGAGCCCTGAGGACACGGTGACACTCTGCCTGCCTCTATTCTTGGCCGGAGATGAAAACGAAAGGGCCTTCGCCAGATTCTATCCCACGATTGCGGTTGACGGTTGCGAGAAACTTTGCGCCAAAAGGGCTACAGAGAAGTACAGCGGTCCCGTTTCTGGCAGCATCGTGGTCGATAAGTTGCTCCAGGAGCGGGATCTATCTCCAGGGAAGAGCAGACGGGAATTGGATGAAGATGGCCAGCGAGGAGCGGGGGTGGTCGCGGAGGAGATCGTAGACCAAGTGGGGCGTTTACTGGGAAGAAAGAGGGCTGTCGAAGCCATGCCTGAGGCAGCAGCCGGTGCCCCAGGGACTGCTGGGGCGACATGTTGCGGTGGACCAGGCATTCCCGTAACGCAGGTCAAGATCGGGGGAGTGCCTGTGGGCCTAGTGGCTTTGAAGCCTATCTTCGAGCAGTTATACGAGCAAGGTCGCGGTGATGGAGCTGGGCTCGATGAGGAAATCCTGAAAACCGTAAAGCTGTACAACTATGTCTCTGCCTCAGCAGAGGAGTTGTATAAAGCTGCCCTCTTGGAAGAATATAGGAAGTTCTGCCGTGCTAGGGGGAGATAGATGGCAGCTTCTATCTATGAGACAACGGTAACCTGGATAGGGGAGCATCGGGGTCACCTCAAATGCGGCAACGGGCCGGAGATGGACTTCTCAGCACCCCCCGATTTACATGGTCATGCAGGGGTCATGACCCCCGAGGACGCCTTCGTGGCTGCGGCCAATATGTGCGTGATGATGATGTTTCTCTGGGCGGCGGAGAGGTTCAAGATCGATTTGCTGTCGTATGAGTGTAGCGCCGAAGGGGAGAAGAGAATCGAGCTGGACCGCACGGAGATCTTCACCAAGATGACCCTGTGGCCCAAGATCAAGGTTCGAAACAGCGACGAGAAGCGTGTGAAACGGGCTCTTCAGTCAGCGACCAAATACAGTCTGGTCGCTAACTCCATCAAGGGCGAGGTGATCGTGGAGCCCGAAATCATAATCGTGTGATTCTGACATTTGCTTTTATGGCAAGACTCGGCAAGGAGGAACAATGCTGAATGTCAAGATTCTGGGACCTGGGTGTGTCAACTGCTATATGATGCGGCAGGTCGCGGTTGATGCGTTGGAGATGCTGGAAGCAGAGGCTACAATCCAGCACATCACTGAACAGGATGAGATGGGCAAATACCAGATTATGTACACGCCGGGTCTGGTGATCAACGAGCAGTTGGTGTGCGCGGGGCGCATACCTTCGATCAAGGAAGTGATCTCCTGGGCCGATGACGCTCTGGCCCAGGCCGAGAAGCCGGAATAGATGCGTGCCTCGTTCATCACGCGCGAGGCGTCCAATCCAGATTCTACAATAAGGAGGTCTTCAGCAAATGACAGAGGCAACAACGGCCAAGGCGACAGTAGTATCGGGGGTAGTTGGGCGGCTGTCCGTACTGGATCGCTTCCTGCCCATTTGGATATTTTTGGCCATGGCCCTGGGCGTGTTGGCAGGCTACATCTGGCCGGGCATCGCCGGTGTCTTCGATGCGCTGCGCATCGATACCGTCTCACTCCCCATCGCCGTCGGGCTGCTGTGGATGATGTATCCGGTCTTGGCAAAGGTCAAATACGAGGAACTGGGGAAGATAGCTCAAGCCTGGGAGCAGTTTGGCGTATCCCTGGTGCTGAACTGGATCATCGGACCGGCCATCATGTTCATCTTGGCCTGGGTCCTGCTGCCAGACCTGCCTCACTACCGCACTGGGCTGATCATCGTCGGGCTGGCCCGTTGCATCGCCATGGTGCTGATTTGGAATATGCTGGCTGGAGGGGATGGTGAATATTGCGCCGTGCTGGTGGCCCTCAACAGCGTCTTCCAGATCATCATGTACAGCCCGCTGGCCTACTTCTACTTGGCCGTTGTCCCGGGCTGGCTTGGTGGCGAGGCGACCGTGGTTGACATCAGCATGGGCGACATCGCCAGAAGCGTGCTTATCTTCCTGGGTATCCCTCTGGCGGCAGGCATCATTACCCGCTTTACCATGGTTAGACGCAGAGGCAAGGAGTGGTACGACACGGTGCTCATGCCCCGGCTGGGGCCGAGCGCGCTGGTGGGGCTACTCTTCACCATCGTGGTCATGTTCTCCATGCAGGGTGAGAAGATCCTGGCTGCGCCGCTGGATGTGCTCCGGGTCGCGATTCCCTTGCTGTTCTATTTCCTGTTGATGTTTGCCGTGTCCTTCGCTGTCTCAATCTGGCGCAAGTTCTCCTACGAACTGGCAGCCACCCAATCGTTCACGGCCGCGAGCAATAACTTTGAATTGGCCATCGCTGTGGCAGTGGGCACCTTCGGCATCGCTTCGCAGGAGGCGTTAGCCACGGTGATCGGTCCACTGATCGAGGTGCCGGTCCTGATAGGGCTGGTGTACGTGGCCCTTTGGGTGCGTCGCGTCTTTTTCAAGGTCGAACCCGCCCTACAGCAGGCATGACGCCCTTCAGAAGTTCTCATAGAATCCTGGGGGGCGTAGTTCCGCAAACTCTCCCGTCTTCACCAGATGCCGCCGCACATCCACGCACAGGTGGCACTTGCCGACGTAACCTTCGGGCAGAGGCTCGTAGCTATACTGCTCCTGTGCCATCTCGAAAAGGCCATAGGGCCCACGTTCAACTAGCACTTCGATCAGTGGGGGATAGCGTCCGCCTTGGAAGTCGGTCAGAAGTTGTGGCAGGTCATGCCAGTCGCCGACGGTCAGCCCCCCGCAGAAGCCCGAGATGAAATTGCCATACAGGTCGAAGTGAGAGTGGTGAGCGTAGAGGATGTCTGTGGCGCAGTCCGCCTGTGCGAAGGCGGTTGCTGCATGTCGGGGCACCAAGTGGCCTAGCTTGTACCCCGACCGCCCGCCGGAGATGATGCCATACCCCTGCCACAGGATCTGTCGCGCCCCTTCGATGCCAAATCTCTGTTCGTAGCGCGAGAGTGGGGTAGGGCGCTCCATGTCGAAGAGCTGTACGATTTCCAGGAAGTCGGGCAGGTAGACAATCACCCCACCAGTGCCGAAGACCTCCAAGGCAGCGCGGACGGCTCGCAGCGTACGGGCCGGGGGAATCCGCTCGGCGTGAAACGGTGAGCAACTGATCAGCACAGCCTGCAACCCCGCCTGCTGCAGGGCAGCGAACCTTTCGATCGCCTCGGCCTTTTCGGTGCACCAACTGGCGCTGGTCTCAACATAAGCAGTGATACCCAATTCGGCTGCCAGGCGAGCACCCTCCAGCAGCAGCGCGGAGTGGAGGAACGGCTCACCGCCGGTGAAATGCACCTGTGGCCTCCGTGGCCAGATGGCGATGGCCTCCAGTGCCTGGCGCAGCGCCTGCGGCGACATCGCGTCTTTTTGCCAGCGCGGGCCGCAGTTGTAGAGGCAATGCTTGCAGCCGCTCTGACAGCGATAACTCAGGATGATGCCTATGTCTTGGGGAGACAGCGGAGACATCGTATACATCTCTTTGCAGCGGGTACTAGGACAGGCAGGGCACCCCCCCGACCGTGGGCCTAGTACATGGCTTGACCAATCGCAGGAGCAACGGAGGTGACAATCGCAATCGGTCTAGTTCCCCTCTCTAGCCGACAATTCCCTCGCCACGTCCCCCATCCGGGCGAAGCGCGCCGAGCCTTTCGACAGGATATGTTGGATCAAGTGCTCTAGGAGCGCCATGCGGTGGCCGCGTCCGATCACCTGAGGGTGCATGGTGAGGGTGAAGACGCCGCTCTGCTCGTGCCCGACCATATAATCGAACTCACCTGCCCAAATCTCAAAGACTTTAGATGGGGCGGAAAGGCCTACCCGCAGGGGGTCGAAGTTGAAAGTGAAGTGAGGCCAATCGTCCAGGCAGAAGTTCACCGGGAACTCCCAAAGATCCGCCTCCTTCCCCATCTGTAGCGGCTCCTGCGCTCCCACCTGGTCCCCCTGTCTGGGGTGGTACGGGTGAAAGTCGTCGACGAAGAGGCTGGAATCGTAGAGGAAGCCGTAGTCCAACAGTAGAGACAGGGTGACGGCGCTGTAGTCCCAGGAAGGAGAGCGGTAGCCCAGGGGTGGATCTCCCAGGAACCGCTGGAGGACCTCCAGGCCACGTTCCAGGCTGCGCCGTTCCTCGTCTGGGCTCTGTGTGCTCGGATCCTCATGCCCGTAACCATGATGGGCGACCTCGTGGCCCGCGGATAGGATCGATTCGACGGACTTGGGGAAGGATTCGGCCGTGTGGCCAGGGATGAAGAAAGTGGCAGCAATGTCATAGTTTGCTAGTAGATCCAGGATGCGGGGCACTCCCACCCGCGCGCCGTACTCCCCCCGCGAGAGCATGGCCGGTGTGACCACGGCGTAGCCACCCAGCCACACGCTAAGCGCATCGAAGTCGAAGGTTAGACATACTGTGTAACGCTTCTCCTTGTTCATAGACAACCTCCCTTGCTGGAACTTCACGCGGAGACGCTGGCGGGCTTATTGATTTGCCCACGGCAGACCGACCTGATAGGTCATCGGCTTATCGAGACGACTCCCGCTCAAGGATACCAGTCAGGCAACCGATGCCGCCAGCCGCCTTGAGTAGTTCGTCCACCTCAACGATGTGGCAGATTATGCCAGCATCCTGGTAGAAGGCCTGGGTGATAGGATTGCCTTCTGCCATTAGAATCCGCCTTGGACCAAGGGTCACAAAGTTGAGCGCGAATCCCCGCACGGCCTCCTCCTCACTGGGTAGGAGTAGGACGGTGTATCCTCGTGCGCGTAATGCCTCAACAGCGGCGTAGGGCACTCTTCCCGGCCAGCCGATGGCCAGGTCCCGGTCGGCGAAGCGCAACTGTCCCATCAGGTGCATGGCCCCATAGGGCAGGCCGACGAGGATAACCTCGACCCCCATTTCATGGAGGAGGCTGGTCACCTGCACGGCACCTTCTGTGTTGGTCCGCAGCCCTGTAGCCAGAAGTACCGTCTCTGGATCGATCCAGGCCGCGTCTGCCCCCTCAAATGTCCCCCTCCCTCGAACGCTGCGCAAGATAGGGATGCCCAATGACGCCAACCGCTGGGCGACGAATCGCTCCTCCCCGGCGCGCACGGTGGAGGCAGGGCGCCCCAGGATGGCCCCTTCCGGCGTCATGAACATCAGGTCGGCGACGAACATCAGGTTGGGCGGTGGCGTACCATCTGGCTCGACGTAATGCACGGCGACGCCCGCGTCCTGATAGGCCTGGGCAATGGCGTCGTGCTGTTGCCGAATGCGGGTGGGATCAACTGGGGCGAGCATTTGCGCCTCATTCGGATCCATCAACTCTTCCAGTTCCGCTCCTGGCCCATGTAGCAGGACAGCTTTCAGCCGCGCCCACTCGCTCTCCACGCCACAGGCTCCCCAAACCTGTCCGATTTCCTGCCTTAGGGCGGCCGTGCGTGGTGACCAGCCCCTGCCGCCGTAGGCAGCTTTGAGGGTATTGTTCACGTCGCCCTTACCAGCGTTCATAACGCACCAATTCTGATAACTCCTTTCTCTTTTTCGGTCGGGGTTGATCAGCTGGATACCCGAGGGGCGTGAAGGCGATCGGTTCGACGCCATCAGGTAGATTTAGCAGCTCGCGCGTTGCAGTTGCATCTAAAGCCCCAATCCAGCAGGTGCCCAGCCCAGCGTCAGTGGCGCCCAAGATCAGGTGATCCATGGCAATGGCCACATCTACGTCGTTATAGTTCTTGCCGTCTCTGCGCACCCAGTTGTTGGCGGGAATGCCGCAGGCGCAGATGACCAGCGGTGCTCCTACGAACCAATCAGCCTTGTAGATACGTCTCAACTCTTCCTCACGACCTGCTGTGTGGATCACGATGAACTGAATGGCCTGCCGATTCGCTGCCGTCGGCGCCAGACGAGCAGCTTCGAGCACCTGTTGCAGCTTTTCATCCTCCACTGGATCGGGCTTGTAGGCCCTTACACTATATCGTTTCTTGATCAACTCTGAAAACTCCATCTGCTACCTCCTTGCTCCATAGGTTGATTGACAAATCCTATCGCTCGCCTCTATCGTGACAAGCGCCGGAATCGTGATCGATCCATTGCGGCTGTCACGTCCCAGCATGCAACTCGTTACAAAAGCGGGTGTGATGGTGAAGGCGCGGCTATCGCACAGGCTCTGCGCAGCGTGGGAGATCAACAAGTATGAGCGGAGAGATCCCGCTCCAGGACACGACTTGAAACCAGTTGAGGATGTTTCATCCCCGTGACGTGCGCTTCCAAGGCCGCGCCTTCCTCGAGAAGTGTAGCTATTGTGCGCTCTATTTCAGCTGACGTCCACCTCAGAACGTGGAAGATCTGACCGATCATCTTGCGCTCCGCCGCAACGACGTTGTCGAGGTATCGCAATATCAGCGCTCGTCGTGCCTCACTGCGCTTGATCTGGCGCGCCTGCTCAGGCAACTCCGGGTAGTGCCGCTGTACAATCTCATAGACAAACGCATAGTTCCAGGCCCCGGTTCTGGCTACGCTGACGGGGAGCACTTTTAGGCCCACTTGCAACTCCACCAACGCCCGTTCGAAGCGGGACTTGGCGCCTTCGCCGCTCATACGCGCTTCTCGACGCAGTTGGATCGTGTCTAGCGGCCCATGTTCGAGGAGAGCTTCGAAAATCCATTTGGCTTCGGCTGTCATCATTCCAGCGTGATACTCTTCTAAGTAGTCGTCCAGCCCACCAAGATTTTCGCTGCAGGCATATAACATGGGAAGCAAGTCCAAAGAGACCAGAGTAGCCCGTCTTCGCAAGAGCTTTCCATAATACCACCAGCGCTTGCCTAAGGCATCGTCTTTCCAACCCCAGCACTTGCTGATGTCGGGGTCGTCGTGCTGCATTGGCACTGGACGAATACGTCCCGCAATAGCATGGAATAGGTTGGGGAGCTCCGCTCCCTTGATCGGCCAGAAGTGACAGAAGCCGACCTCCTCGACGAAGGCGCGCGCGGCTTCTACAGTCTGGATGCGATGCTCGGGCATGCGATGATATTTGTAGGCTCTTTGGTCAGCTATCCATTCCTGAGTGATGGTCTTGACCATGCCTCTCCTACTCTATGACCAAGCCGACATCGGAGACCATACTTTCATAGTCCCAGCCAGAGGCGTAAATCAGAAGGGACTTGAGGCGCGCCGGTCGAGGATAGATGCTCTCCAGGATATTGCCGCTACCGTAATCGAACCACACATTGTGGGCAATCCGTTCTCCATGCATTGTAGGATTGCCATCTTCGTTCTGGTAGTAAAAGCCGTGGGTCCAATGAGCTTCACTGCCATAAACGTCTTCATATTCCAGGCGGATCATGAGCGGATACTCGGAGCTAAGGTATCCGCCCCCCGATAAGCTCTGGTTTACCAGCCTGACCCTGAGATATAGACTTATGGAGGTGACTAGATCGGAGATCTCCTCGTTCAAGTCCTGTCTGATGACGGTTTCGCAATGATTGCCCCCGCTGCCCGTGCGGAAGAACCTCACGGCCCGTGAGTTCGTACCTGGAAGCTCGACGACGGATACCTCTCCATCCACATCGCCACCATCCCCACCCTGCTCGTTATAAGCTTGCCAGCCCACCGAAAGATCCTCTTCGAGACTTCCATTGGCGAGAAGGTTCTGGGCTGCAGCTACCGGTTGTCCTGGTGCCTCACCCGTCCTGACCGTTGTCCTCTCCCGTTGCTCCAGGCTTACCGTGCTTCCCTGAGCGGTGACCTGAGCTGTGCCAAGATGCACGATGATACGGCTGCTATCCCCGGTCACCTTCAGAGAGTAGCTTCCTTCCTTGAGAAGGGCGGTCATGTGGGGAGAGATAGCTTGAAATTCCAAGGGGCCGTTCACTGGCAGAGCCACACCGATATTGACCTGACCTCTACTGATGCGGAGGAGCAAGGAATCGGGCCTGGAACTCAAGCCGAACCGGGGCGAGCGCATAGCCGCCAATCTGGCTTCCGTGTCAAAGGAAAGAGTTGCCGTGCTCTTATCGAAGAAGGTCAGGAAAGCTCGTGATGAGGAATCAGTGCGGATCGTGCTCCCTTCGGTAACATTTGTGCTACTGGTGGTGCCCATAGGTGCACCCGCCCCCGGTTCCCATACGAGCACGGTGCCTTGGATGACCTCCAGAGTAGCTTCATGGTTAGCAGTGGCATTAATGAGATACCAGCGGATGCCTAGGGGCACGCTCACCGCCAGCAGGCAGAAGATGGTGAAGGCGGAAAGAAGAACGAGCCAGGCCATTTTATGGGGATCTTTAGTCATCAATATCGCACCTCGAAGCGGTCGAATTCGCTTCTATGATCTCCCCAATGCAAATCCACCTTCTCCACCCGGGCGCCTGAGGGACCCATTTCTATCTGCCCTAGGAGCTGCTGCAGGACGTCTTGCGGCCCCTCGGCGACGACCTCTACTGTGCCATCGGGCAAATTGCGGACGTAGCCTGTCAAACCTAGCGCCCAGGCCTGTCTTCGAGTGAAATCGCGAAAGAAAACTGCCTGCACGCGGCCATGTACTATGGCCGACAGGCGCATTGGCGTCGACATCTCCATCTCCTATCTGAAGAGCCAGACCAGTCGAGATCTCCTCTCATCAAGACGGGTCAGGCCAGCCTTATGGGCCAGGTTTGCCGCTTCCTGGAGTTCTTCCAGGGTGGGACGACGGTTCACTTCCGGGTACTTGTGAGCCTGATACATAGGCCGGTACTGGGCCATCACATTGAGATAGGTCTCAGGGGATATCTCCTCGGCTAGGAACTTGACGATCGCCGTCGTGCCTGCCAGGCCGTTGGGAAGAACCAGATGGCGTACTAGAAGCCCTCGCTGGGCTATCCCTCGTTCATCCATGACCAGATCTCCCACTTGACGGTGCATCTCCTTCACCGCGGCCTGATTCACCTTGGGATAGTCCTTGATCTTGGAGTACTTACGGCCTACTTTATCGTCGGCGTATTTCATATCCGGCATATAGATGTCAACGATCCCATCCAAGAGGCGTAGGGCTTCCAGACTGTCATAGCCTCCTGTGTTGTGAACCAGCGGCACGCGTAAGCCTTTCTCAGCCGCGATCAGCAGAGCAGCCATGATCTGAGGTATCACGTGGGTGGGACTGACGAAGTTGATGTTATGGCAGCCTTGACCCTGCAAGTACAGCATCATACTCGCTATTTCCTCGGGACTGACCTCCCTGCCCTCGCCTAGCTGGCTGATCTCGTAGTTCTGGCAGAATTGGCATTTGAGATTGCAGTTTGTGAAGAATATCGTGCCCGAACCGTGCTGGCCTACCAGCGGGTCCTCCTCGCCGAAATGGGCATTGAAGCTGGAGACAACAGCCTTTTCACCCGTGCGGCAGACTGCCCGCTTAACGTCCTCGAGGCGGTTGACACGGCACTCCCGCCCGCACAGGCGGCACTCCTCCAACATGCTGTAGGCCTCTTCGACCCGCCTCTCCAGCTCGCCAGAGCGCAACAGTTCCAGATAGGCTGCTTCGAACTCGGACATGTCAAACTTCCTTCTGAAGATTATACCACAACGTGTGTCCCTTGGCTATTGACAGACAGCCAACGGGACGACGATTCATGACCATCTAACGAAGATTTTCTGCATCTGGCCTCGGCGGTCCCAGTAGAGGACGTATCCCCGCTCGCAGCCGTATTCGTATAGCTTTCTGGTTACCTCAACGTCTCTCTCACAGTACTCGACCACCTTGTCCAGTTCGCCCTTGCGGAACCAGCGCACCGCTTGGAGGCCATTTGCCGACTTGCCCATACCCAATGTGGCCTCCGCCAGAGAGTCGAGGGAGAGACGGAAACCCAACTCCTGATATATATCTTGGAGCATGTCTGCTGTGCGAATAGTATGTAGAGGGTAATCGGTATAGGGCTTCAAAACCTCGTAGTCGAAGCTCTTCAAGTTGAAGCCCACCACCAAGTCGGCGCCGGCCAGTTCCTCGACCAGTTCTTCCACCTCATTCTCGGTATAGCTGCGGTATTCTCCGCTGGAAGAGTCATAGGTCACTGCCACAGCTAGCCCCAGCCTGCATAGGTATTGTCGTCCTCCAACCTCATCAAAGGTCTTCTGTGTCTCCACGTCGAGGAAGATGGTCTTTCTGCTCTCGTTCATCATAGCTCCTCTACTCACTATATGGAATCATCGCTCTCCATTAGCTTATCCAGGTAATCAGCAGGGTCATAGTTACGATGCTGGTCAGTGTGGAGGCGAAGATGACCCCAGTGACGAACTCCGGCTCAGTGCCGAACTCCATGGACATGATGCTGGTCATCACCGCCGTTGGGGTGCTATGCTCCACCACGCAGGCTTGCCTGGTAACCCCTGTTAGCCCCATTAACGTAGCCAAAATCAAGCCCACGATTGCTCCCCCCACCAGCCTTACAAAGACCGCCAAGCTGATCAGGCGCATCTGTCCACCCAAGGAGGCCTTAGCCAGTTGTACGCCCAACAATAGCAACATCACGGGTATAGTGGCATCCGCAACCATATTTAGGGGCTTGAGGATAGCCTCAGGTACGACGAAATTCGTCTTATTGACGGCGAAAGCAGCGGCGATTGCATAGATCATGGGTATCCTGAAGATGTTCAGCAGCGAGGTTGTGCCTTTGGCTTTCCCCCTAGAAGCGATGAATACTGCCAGTGTATTGGCCAAGAAGGCTCCGGTGATGAAGTATATCAAAGCTCGCTCCAACCCTTCTTGGCCGAAGGCAAAGAGAACTAGGGGCAGGCCGTAGTTTCCATGGTTGACGAAGGAACAACTGAGTATGAATGCGCTCTCCCGTGAGCGATCCAGACGCAGAAGTCTGGCAATCATCCAGGAGAGAAGTAGAACTATAAGGGTTGCTAGAATCGTGAAGGTGACTATCTGTACAAAATCTATCCCGCTGACGGTCGTTTCGCGCAGTTTGGAGAAGGCCAGCGCGGGGGCGAGGATATAGAGGGACACACGGGATAGGGTCTGTGCATTCAAGGATTTCAGACGGCCGACAATGAAACCCGCGCCGATGATGACGAACACGGGGAGAACGATATTGATCAGTACACTTAGCAGGATCACCCTCGTTCGCCGCTAGTCCTCTTCTTCCCATAGAGGGAAATCAAAGATGCCGCTGGCGAATTCCAGTTCGTCGAGGGCCTCATCCGCAGCAGCCGCTATGACTTCATCGTCACTCTCGCAGCACAGCTGCAGTGCCCGACGTGCCTCCTGTCCTCCTATCCGGCCCAAAGCGTAAATAGCTGCCTGTTGTACCTCCCTATCGAGGTCAAGAATCAGACGTATCAGCCACGGCACGGCCTGCTTCAGTTCCAGTTCGCCACAGGCCCGGGCAGCCTCGAAACGCATCTCTGGATTGGCGCTATCAAGCTCGGTGATGATGCTGTTACCCCAATCGGGGTCGGCACTGCGCCCCATAGAGAAGATGGCGCTGATACGCATCTTCTCCGCCGGATGACGATAGGCTTCTAGGATTATCTCTTCTATCCCCTCCTCGCCAGAGAAGCTGATGGCTTCCACGGCTCGCCTTCGTACCTCCAGTGCTTCATGGGGGTCTTCGATCACTTCCCGCAGTGCTTTCACGATCCTGCGTCCCTGCTTCTCTTCTAACTCTTCGAGTTCTGCCAGAAGAGCGAAGCGGCCCAGCCCTGTCGCGGCCCCGGCGCGTACCATAATCGAGGGATCTGTGGAGAGCAGGTCCAGAAGGGGATCTATGAGGGTCGGGTCTTCGTCCTCCCACAATCCATCTATGGCGTAGGCTCGTACTTCCTCATCTTCGTCCTGCAGGGCTAGGCGGAAGATGCTGTTGAAATCGACTTCAAAGTTGGCCTCGGCGATATCCACCAGCGTGCGGATTATCTGCCGACGTCGCGCCACGCTGATGAGAGGCCATCTGTCCGCGAGAAGCTCGATATCTTTCCGCCCCAGCGCTGACAGCATATGCAGCCTAGCAGGTGAAAGAGGTGTATTCTCATCGCTAATGTGGTCGAAAACTCGTTCCAAAGTCATGTGATAAGTAAACAGAAGCTACCAGATTCAGAGTCGCTCGTAAGTTGATTATAGCCACTGGTTTCGGCAAAGTCAAATCCCAATGAACATGGGTCTTGCGCAGGGGTTGGGCGAAAGACCCAATATGTGGGGGGATTGAAGGACGATAGGACACCCTTCGATCCTTCGGCTTCGCTCAGGGCAAGCAGGCTCACCACAGGCGGCTTTGGCTGCACAAGCCCGGTATTGCTGGTTCTTTGTTCAGCATCACTGTCTAGGGTATACTATGCGTGAGTGCAAGGAGTAGAGTGCCTTGACGGCATGAATCGCGGAAGGCCTTGCGAACAAAGCTATCCACAGACCAATAGCCCAGATGAGCGATCAGGTAATACTATCCCATAGACAGGCGGTCCCGCTCTTGGAGGCACATCAAGAAGGACGACATGTTGCTATTGCCTCACTTGACCTAGGCATGTCTGAGGTCGAGGTGGTCATCGAGTCTGGATATGTCATGCTGGCTCCTGATATCACGTTGTCATTCGATATGTTAGAGGCGATCGCTCGGGATCGAAACGCTTGCTTCCTGGTTGAGAAGGACATGGTCAGGAAGATGCAGATGTTTTCCGAGCGCACGAATCTTTTCTACAGCCTTTTCCCCACCGATTCGGCTCCCACCCTCATGGTTTCTGGCATACCGATGCACCGTATCAAGGATACCAACCCATGGCTTGATTCACAATCAAAGGTATGGGCCCTTGGCCGCATATCGGGACAGGTGCTTGACACGTGCACTGGACTCGGGTATACAGCTATACTGGCGGCCAGGAAAGCAGAATCTGTCATCACCGTTGAGTTGGATCCAGCGGTACTGGAGTTGGCACGTTGGAACCCCTGGTCCAGGGAGCTATTCAACAATCCCAAAATACGCCAGATCATCGGCAGTATTCTAGAGAAGATTGACGATTTTGGGAACAGCGTGTTCTCCAATATTGTTCATGATCCTCCCACGATCGGCCTGGCCGGGGATCTATACTCAGGCGATTTCTATCGAGAGTTGTATCGTGTGCTGAGGCCTAGGGGACGGCTCTTCCACTATACTGGGGATCCAAGCAGCAAATTGGGCCGTAATACTGCCAGGGGCGTAGCACGGAGATTACGTGAGGTTGGCTTTGCCAAAGTGCAATCCAGGGACGAAGCCTTTGGCCTCATTGCTTATAAGAGTGCGTAGACCTCTTGTACGAACCTGGCATGCCTTCTGTCAGACAGCGTCCGGTTTCGAACCGGTTATTCTTGTTTTCCGCATGAACTCCCGCAACTTGTCAATGTAACACAGTCCACAGGTAACGGCGCTGAAGAGGTAGGGGGTGCGGCGGCCAAAGATGCGACCTTGCTGCAGAGCTTGCAGCAGTTCCTGTGGGGTTGCAAAGTCGTCGACTTCGACCCCGGCCCGGCCTATCTCCCGGGCGAAATGGGCATCGCTCCCCGCGGCCAGCGGTATGCCCCGCTGCCGAGCTATCTCCTGGGCAGCCAAGTTATCAGCTTGACATAAGATGCGGGCATTGAAGCCCTCCAGAATGTCCACCTCCTCGATGATGGCCCTCAGGTTCTCCCGGCCTAAGGCGCTGGGTACGTCACGCGCCAGGGGATGTGAGATGTAGACCAGCCCCCCTTGTTCTCTAACGCGGGCTATGGTCTCTTCCATGGAAAGGCCTGGTTGGATCCACTCTTGGAGGAAAAGTCCAGCTATTTCCCCGTGGCTGGAGCTTATCTCCTCCCCCACGATCACCGGAAAGGGAGCCATCTCCGCCAGGCGGAGGGCCCCCTCTATCTCGTTGTGATCCATGACTGCGATAGCATCAACCCGGCTCCTTGACACCGCCTTCATCACCGCTTCCAGAGGGATCCAGCAATCCTCGGAATAGGCGGTATGCACGTGCAGATCTATCCTCAAGGCTGGGCACCCTTCGGGCCGAGATCTACGTAATTTCGCAGTTGCTCTCTCAAGGCTTTCGTACTAGTGAAGCGGATAGTCTGCATGCCCAATGCCAGAGCAGCGTCTATGTTGCGGGGATAGTCGTCAATGAACAGCACTTCAGAAGGTGCTACGTCCAATTGCTCCAGAATAAGGTGGAACATACGGGGGTCCGGCTTGACGATGCCTACCTTTGCGGAGTAGACTATGGAGTCGAAGAGGTCCTTGATACCCCACTCCTCGTCCAGCCATATACCCAGTCTGTCCGGTGCGTTGCTTAACAGGCCGATCTTGTACCGGGGCCGCAGCTGCCTAATCAGACCCACCAACCCTTGGTCGACGCGGTCTCCAGAGAAGTACTCACGGCGGAAGTTCTTGATTTCCTCATTGCTGGAGAAACCTAAGGCGGCTCCGACTCGTCGCCAATATTCCTCGTAAGAGATGCGCCCTATCTGAGCCAACTCCCAATCCTCGCCTCCCCATACCGTCTGGCCCAAGGTTCCTGGCGCGAACCCTAACCGTTCCTCCAGCCTCTGCCGTACCTCGGGGAACTCGGTCCTTACCAAGACTCCACCCAGATCGAAGATCACCGCCTTGATCGCCATTTTGACTATCCTTCTGCTTCTATGCCTGCTTATCCAGGGTGGCTACCAGTTCCATCAGTTGGCCCATGGTCTCAGCTCTGGCATCGGGGACGATATGATCATTCCCCACAGCGTAATCAGGGTACAAGTCCCAGGCGGCCAGAATGCCCTTTAGACCGATGTTGTGCGCCCCCAGGATATCGAACTGTAGCGTATCGCCGATCATCACCACCTGCGAAGGGTCGAAGCCCCAATGATCGAGCACCTTTTGGAAAATCTTTGGGTGAGGCTTGCGGACGCCAACCCCAGCGGAGCTGAGGACTAAGTCAAGCCATTTTCTGAAACCACCTTTGTCCACCAAGCGCTGTATCAGCGGATCATAGGTGGCGTTGGAGATCAGCGCTAGTCTGTAACCCCTTCCTGCCAGTTGGCGCAAAGTGGCGTCGGCTTGGGGATAGGCCCGCCAACGTGTTTCCTCCAAGGAGAAGAAGGCGTTCACCGCCTCCTCAATCAGTTCTTGGCTCACATCCTTGTAGCCCAGCTGAGCCAAGAGAGCTAATAGAGTGTAGTCCGCTGTATATTCCACATGCTCCTCAATAGCCTTTTTTCGCAGAGATCTACGCAAAGAGATAAAATCATCCTCAAATCGGGCAGGGTCGACTTTGAATCCCTGTCCCATCAGGAAATGGGCCAAGTCCTTGCCTCCCTGGGCAATGACCTCCTCCCAGTCGTGGTCCATGTACATCAATGTGTTGCCCAGATCGAAGATCAAACCCTTGATATTATGCATAGTGCTAGGAAGCCTCCCAATCCCTAATAGTGGCGGCCATCATCTGCCTTTCGACCAGTCGTTGTTCATTCAGAGGCAGGTTGCGAATGGTGACCTGGCCTGCTGCGAGCTCATCAGGTCCCACTATCACCACAAAAGGTATCCCTTTCTTCAAAGCGTAGCGTATCTGATCGCCCAGAGGGTCATTCTCGAAGTAGAGTTCTGTGTTCAGCTCGGCTCTCCGTAACTCGTTTGCCACTTGCAGCGACGCACTCAACTGGGCTTCATCGAAGACGGTGACTAATACCTGGGAGATGGTCGCACCAATCTCCGGCGGGAACATGTCCAGTTCCTCCATGACCTCTACCATGCGCTCGATGCCGAAGCTCGTCCCCGTGGCGGGATAACTTCTGTCGGTGAACATGCCTATCAGTTCGTCGTATCTTCCTCCGCCGCTGATGCTGCCGATGCGGGGTTCCTGTACCACCGTCTCATAGATAGGTCCGGTGTAGTAGTCCAATCCTCGAACCATAGAGAAATCAACTTGACACCGTTCCTGTGGGATGCCCGAATCCTCCAGGTAGCGCAGCATATCCTCCAACTCGATGATCCCCTCCTGGGCGATGGGATACTCGGCTAACCTCCCCTTGAGTTCGGCGAGGACGGCTCTATCATCGCCCGTAACCTGAAGCAGCTCGAGGAGTTTCTCGATCACATCGTCAGGTATTCGGTTATCCCGAAGTTCCTTCTTGACCCCTTCCCGGCCGATCTTTTCCAGCTTGTCAATAGACCGGTAGAGCCCGCCCAGCAACTCCTCGGCCACGCCGGCGAACTGCCCGATACCGGTCAAGATCTTGCGGTTGTTAATCTTCATCACGAACTCTTGGAATCCGAGACTGGTCAGAATCTCGTAGGTGACATTCAACAGTTCAGCGTCGGCCAACATGCTGGCGGTGCCCACGATATCTACATCGCACTGATAGAACTCGCGATAACGCCCCCGCCCTGGACGTTCTCCTCGCCAGACTGGTGATATCTGGTACCGCCTGAAGGGCTTTTGCAGGTCTGGATGCATGGCTATGACCCGCGACAGAGGCACTGATAGGTCGTAGCGGAGGGCCAGCATCTCCTTCCCCCCTTCATGGCTCACATCGTATATCAGCCTCTCCGCATCCGGACCATATTTGCCCTTCAAGGTATCCCGTAGCTCCACAGCCGGCGTTGAAAGTGGCTCATAACCGAACTGCTCAAAGATCCTTCGGACAACTTCAATGACGTATTGACGCAGGATCATCTTTTGGGGCAGGATATCCCTCATTCCTCTAGGAAGTCTGGGTCTCACTTTTTCCACCATGTTCTCTTGCCCTTTCTCCATATTTCGTGAGCCACCTTTCGCCTACACGCAAAGGGGAAATGTGGGTTGTCCCTAGCTAGGTTTCACCATCAATTCCGCCACCCCATGGAGAGGAGTACCCAGAGTACTCTCGACGGCGCGGACTATCTCACCACTGTGCACCATTGTCCTCATCCTATCCAGATCAGGGTAGAGGGGTCGATCATTACTTAGGTGACCGATTTGTCGCCTGGTGGCCTCGTATGCCGCTTTCGTCCCTGCACCTGGAGCAGCCTTGTTGATCTTCTTTCCCCCCTTCAGTTCGTATTCTACGACCTTTCTAGTCTTTTTTCCGTGTTCGTCCTTGTGCCATGTCGTTGTGCTGAATTCCAACCCGGCACGCCTGAAATCCAAAGCCTGGGCCGCACAAAGCATTTCGATCCCTACAATCTGCTCCACGTTCCAGACTATCTCCCTGGCGTGTCTGGCTGCATTCGTGCTCATGCTGACGTGATCCTCCTGGTTAGCACAGGTAGGGATGGAATCCACGCTGTCGGGATGAGCTAACGTTTTGTTGTCCGACACCAGGGCTGCAGCCACATATTGGGCCATCATGAGCCCGTTGTTCAGGCCGCTTTCCTCCACCAACATAGCGGGCAATCCCATGCTCAGGGTGTTGTCAACTAGACGAAAGGCACGACGTTCTGCTATGTTTCCCATCTCGGCCACTGCCATGCCCAACATATCTGTGACCAGCGCCACAGGTTCTCCGTGGAAGTTGCCGCAGGATATCGCCTTATTCTCCCTCGATGGCGGGAGGTCGAGGAAGATGAGAGGGTTATCCGTGGCGGCGTTTATCTCCCTGCTAAGGACAAGCCGCACGAAGGCCAGGACGTCCCTGACCGCCCCAATTACTTGGGGCGCGCAACGCAAGGAGTAGGCGTCCTGTACTCTCTCTGTAGAATCAATCAACTCGCTTCCTTCCACCAGCGTTAGGACATTGGCCGCACATCTCATCTGTCCCTCGTGACCGCGCACCATGTGCACCTTCTGATGGAAAGCGTCTGAGACACCGCGCATAGCTTCCAGGCTCATGGCCAGTGCTATCTCCGCGTTTTTCACCAGGTTCTCAGCGTCGTACAAGGCCAAAGCGGCCATGGCCGCGCTGACCGTGGATCCGTTGTTCAGAGCCAAGCCCTCCTTAGCTTCCAAGACCACTCGATCGATGCCCGCATTGTCCATTGCTTCTTGGGCAGTCATCCTTTGGCCTTGATACAGGGCTTCTCCGCCGTCGGCGTCCCTGCTCAGCACGAGCACCAGGTGGGATAAAGGGGCGAGGTCTCCGCTAGCGCCAAGAGAACCTTTCTCTGGCATGATTGGATGCACCCCTTTGTTCAGCATCTCCAACAAGGTTTCCAGAGTTCCCACCCTGATTCCCGAATACCCTTTGGCCAACGTGTTGGCGCGGATCAACATCGTCGCTCTCACCACCTCCTCCGCCAAAGGGGTTCCCACACCAGCGGAGTGGCTCATGATCATGTTGCGCGATAGAGTCTCGATCTTATCGTAAGGGATAGTAACCTCAGCCAAAGACCCAAAACCGGTATTCAGCCCGTAAACTGTGAGCTTCCCCTCTTCCACAAGTTCATCGACCCAGGCTCTGCATCTCTGTACCTTCTCCATGGCATTGGGTGACAATTCCACTTTTTTGCCAAAGCGGGCCACATCTATGATGTCCTCGATAGTGAGATTCTCCCCCTCAATGAACAAGGTAGCAGAATGATGAGGTTCAGCTCTATGCTCTTCCATCTATTAACCTCCGGTCGTCTCGCCCTGGGATGCAGGGTTTGCCCCCCCTACGGGCCAGGCGTGTACAAAAAAGGAGCCCCGGTTCCCTACCCATGGCTCCTCTTATGTGGAAAAAGGTGGACGACGGGGATCGAACCCGCAACCACAGGATCCACAGTCCAGTGCTCTACCTATTGAGCTACGTCCACCATGATTTCTCCACGACCTTTCAAAGTATATCATATTGGTGAAAGAATTGCAAGACTTAGGGCTCCTGCTCGATGATGAACTCGCATATAGGATCTCCTTTACCCTGCCGCTGAGGGTATTGAACGGTGATCTTCGCCTCAGGCAACAGGATTGCGAGCCAGGCATCCCACAAAGTCTCGCAGGTTACGCAGGCCTGGTCGTGCCGGGGGAGGTTGGCTCTCTTGGCTCCCTCGAAGACGCTGCAGCGGCGGACGACGATCCGCGCCGAGCTATCTACGACTTGGTAGTCAGCTTTGGCGCCTTGTCCCAACAGCAAATCGGTATGGGTGGCGATCATTCGGAGCGCGTCGGTAAGATCATCAGCCTGTTTCTTGCCTAGCGCTCTGAGCATGGTGCGCATCTCAATGCGCCCGAAGGCGGTGCGCACCAGGGCGTTCAGTTCGATCGCTTCTTCCAGTCCGAACTTCTGGACGCTGTTCAGGAACCATTGCCCGTCCCAATAGAGAGCCAGCTTTCTCAGCATCTTCACTTTCTTCGCGTCTGGAATAGGGTAAATCTCCAACGGGATGCCTCCTTACGCTCGATGTACCACGCGTCCGGCTTTGATCACCATATTCACCAAGTTGGTTCCGAAGCGGTATGTCAGGTGTCGGTAATCAGGGGTGTCCATAACGATCAAGTCGGCTTTCTTGCCCACCTCCAGGCTTCCCACCTCGTGCCCCATCGCTATGGCGTGAGCGGCGTTGATTGTAGCAGCCACGATAGTCTCCGCCGGGGTCATCCCCATTTGACGAGTGGCCAAGGCCATAATGAAGGGCATAGCTTCACAATAGCAGGTCCCAGGGTTCAGATCGGTGGCCAGAGCTACGGGCACAGACAATTCTATCATCCGCCTCGCTGAGGGGTAGTGATCCTCTCCCAGGCCGAAGGGGGTTCCGGGAAGAAGGACGGCTATGGCGTCCGACTCCGCGAGTAGCCGCATCTCCTCCTCTGGGGTGCAGGCCAGATGATCGGCCGATGTCGCCCCCAGTTCCGCCGCCAAAGCTGCCCCGCCCAGGGAAGTGAACTCATCGGCATGGATCTTCAATCTCATCCCTATCTCTTTAGCCCTCTTCAGGATGCGCCTGCTTTGCTCCAAGGAGAAGGCTCCTTCCTCGCAGAACACGTCGCAAAAGAAAGGCTTGCCCTCAGCGACGTACCCTTTCCTGTCGAGCAGGGGTAGCATCTCCTCTATGATGTAGTTGACATAACCCTCATTACGTCCTTGATATTCGATGGGGATGGCGTGGGCGCCAAGGAAGGTGGGTATGAGGTCGACGGGGTGGCTCTCATCCAGCAGTCGGATCGCTTCCAGCATCTTCAACTCGTTCTCGGCATCCAGGCCGTAACCGGTCTTGGCTTCGGCGGTAGTGGTGCCGTGAGTGAGCATCCTGTCTAAGCGCTGTCGGCTCTGGGCCACCAGGTCTTCCAGGCTCGCCGAGCGGGTCGTCCGCACAGTATTCATGATACCGCCCCCGGCAGCCATGATCTCCAGGTAGGTGGCTCCCTGGAGGCGCAGCTCGAATTCTGCAGCGCGATCACCGGCGAAGACCAGGTGAGTATGGGGGTCCACAAAGCTGGGCATTACCACCTTGTCCGAGGCATCTATGAGTTGAGCATCTCCTTCTACTCGAGCCAGCACTTCTTCTGTGGAGCCCACCAGGACTATGCGCTCACCTCGAACCATCACCGCCCCATCCTCGATGATGCCCAACTCATTCATGGCCGTGCCACGCTTGGGCCCGTTGGGCGAGGCGATGGTTAGCAGTTGCCTGGCGTTATGGATAACCAGCTCATCTTGCACCGGAGATATCTCCTGAAAGCTAATTCTCTGTTGGCTTTGTAGACTCTCTAGCGTTGGTTGACTGTTAGATCGGCTAATACGGCAATGGTGTACCAGAGATCAGCGGTGATTTCAACCGCTCTTACAAAGCAACTATGAGCAAGCTCTCGAATCTGATTCTCGTTTTCCTCCCGGTTAGCATAGAAACTGGGCAGTTGAAGATAGACCTCCTCGTAAGTCTTGCGAGCCATAGTCTCGAAGGTGGCACTCTCAAGACGGACCGAATTAGGTTCTCTGTGTGAAATCAGGTCAGCCTGCCGCGAGTACTTCTCCAATTCTCTTTCGTAGTATTTGTGGAAATCCTTATTCGAAGTAATACGTTCCAGCTCGCTATTGAGAGCATGGCCAACGTGCACGGGAGTGTTCAGGTCAGCAATGTGATGACTGAGGATGCCCAAATAAAGCGCGACTTGTCCGTGGAATTGGTCTCGAGATTCCCATCCTTCCGCTTCTTTGCCTACTTCTTCTATGAATGAAACCGTCCCCTTGACATAACGGATGATCTGTGCGATTGCGCCCCGCCTTCTGGGATCAGCTTTGTCAATGAAGTAACTGTGAACCAGAGAGCTCTGACCCTTATCTAGCGAATCATCCGGTTCCCAGTATGTGCGAGCCAGATCTGTAAGGGTTGCCCCTCCTTGGAGCCATTCCCATTGGGGTCGTAGAATACCTTGCAGCCAACCGGGCTCATAATCAAGCGCTTTGGCTGCGATTCGCTCGTGAGTGTTGCCCAACACGCTCTGCAACCCGATCTGTAGCCACTATTTCATCATCGGAATCTTGATGCCGTGAGTTTTGGCTGTCTCTATAGCTTTCTCGTAACCGGCGTCCACATGTCGCATGACGGCCGTGCCGGGATCGGTGGTGAGCACTCGCTCTAGTCGTCTGGCCGCTTCTGCTGTGCCATCAGCTACGATAACTTGGCCAGCATGGATGGAGTAGCCGATGCCCACGCCACCGCCGTGATGAATGGATATCCAGGTCGCGCCCCCTACCGCGTTCAACAGGGCGTTCAATAGGGGCCAATCAGCGATGGCGTCGCTCCCATCTTTCATCCCTTCGGTCTCGCGGTTGGGAGAGGCGACGGATCCACCATCGAGATGGTCTCTCCCGATGACGATAGGTGCCGATATCTCACCTTTTCTTACCATCTCGTTGATGATGAGGCCGAACTTGGCCCGC
>JBFFDV010000007.1:0-22025 GCA_041559215.1 Anaerolineae bacterium
A
This sequence comes from Anaerolineae bacterium, assembly GCA_041559215.1. Classification (GTDB taxonomy): domain Bacteria; phylum Chloroflexota; class Anaerolineae; order UBA7937; family B3-Chlor; genus JBFFDV01. Next base: position 2 of record JBFFDV010000007.1, read on the forward strand.
CCGTTACGATCTCTCCCTTATCAACGTTGACCGAAACATCCTTCAAAGCATGGATGTTACCATAATATGTATTGATGTTCTTTATCTCCAATAACATTCTTCACCTCTCGAGGCTCCGGAATCAGACCAGCAAGGGTGAGAGCAGTCCCATATCCGCGACCGCCTCAAACCAGATGTATCGCCTCGTCTCCCAGGTAGGCGGCGATGACCTTGGGATCGCTTTGGATCTCCTCAGGATCGCCCTCTGCTATCTTCTCCCCATAGTCCAGCACGATTATCCGGTCGGCAATACCCATCACGAAGCTCATATCATGCTCCACCAGGAGAATTGTGACGCCCTCCTGTCGGATGCGACGCACCAGACGGTCGAGCTCGACCTTCTCGCTCATGTTCAGACCGGCTCCTGGCTCATCCAGCATCAGCAGCTTCGGTTCGGTGGCCATGGCGCGAGCGATCTCCAGCAACCTCTGCTGTCCAAAGGGCAGACTGGAGGCGCCCATACCGGCGACCGACTCCAGGCCCACGAAAGCTAGATGCCCCATTGCCTGCTCGATAATCTCTCTCTCCTCACGTTGACCCCCCGGCAGTCGCAGGCCCGCGCTAATCATCCCATAGCCGGTCCGGAGATGACGGCCGACCATCACGTTCTCCACCACCGTCATGTTACCAAAGATTTGCAAGTTCTGGAAGGTTCGGGATAGCCCTTGACGAGCGACCACGTGGGGCTTAAGGCCGCAGACCATCTTGCCCTCGAATCTTACCTCCCCACTCGTCACAGGTAGCACGCAGGAGATGAGATTGAAAATGGTGGTCTTTCCCGCCCCGTTAGGGCCGATGATGGAGAATATCTCTCCCCGCCTTACACCAAAGGAGACATCATCCACAGCCACCAAGCCGCCGAACTCCTTCCTCAAATCCCGTACTTCCAGAATCGCTTTTTCAGCCACCTTGCCTCCTACCCAAAGTCCTCCAATGTCAAGTAGACTGGCTCACCAGACAATTAGCTCTTCTCAGGTCCTCAATCCCAGCGCCTGCCTTGAAAAGGGTTGAAGTCCTCAACCTGCCTGTTCAGCCTGCGGCTGGACCTCCTTTTCCTGTTCTCGACCAAAGACCCCCAAGCTCCGAAACCAGCCAAAGGCTCTACCTGCGCCATAGCTCAGCCCCTGAGGCATGAAGATCATGATGAGCACCAGGAGAACGCCAAACACGATGATCTCGTGCTCGCCCCCAGCCCCATGGAGGATAGCGTGCAATCGGGCACGTAGTACTTCTTTGATGACAAATACGATCCCTACCCCAAAGGGAGCCCCCCAGATGCTAGCCAACCCTCCCAGGGCGGCCATGATGACCAGGTCCAGGGAACCGACGAAGCCGAAAGGGGCAGGGTTGACCAGCGTCTGATAGTGAGCGTAGAGGCTTCCAGCGAAACTGGCAAATACCGTGCTGAGGACGAAAACCTGGAGCTTGAACCTCTCGATATCCACCCCCATGGTGTGGGCAGCCAGTTCGCTGCCCTCGATCGCCCGCAGCGCCCGGCCCACCCGCGAGTTGACGATATTCAGGGAGAGCCACATGACACCCAAGGCCACAGCCCAAACGAGGAAGTAGTATCTCTCCCTGGGCCAGATCTCGAAACTGCCAATGGCCAGACGGGGAACGCCTGCAATGCCGTCGAAGGCGCCGGTGAAAGTGCTGCCCTCCCGGAACAGGATAAAAATGATAAGACCCACGCCCAGGGTGCCCATGGCCAAATAGTGACCCTTGAGCCTCAGGATGGGCCTCCCGATGAGGTAAGCAACGCCGCCCGTGATCACCATCCCGACCAGTATCATTAGCCAGGGCCACCACCACCAGTCCTCAGGAATAGCCCCGGGGAAGAGCACGTTTATCCCTCGATTCGCCGCCCTGGTGGTCATGATCGCCGAAACATAGGCCCCTATGGCATAGAAGCCAGCCTGACCAAGGGAGATCTGCCCCGCGTGACCCATCAGCATATTAAGTCCCACGACGACGATGGTCAGAATGCCGATGCGCACCATGGTATCAAACGTTACAATGCCACCTGTGAGCTTGGAGAATTCCAAGCCCATCGGCTGCACAACCTCGATCCCTCCCAGCACGAGGACCACAATGGCGAAAATACCGATGCCTATGCTGATCTGATGACGCCTCCAACCCTCGTTCCGCATCAGTATACCTCCTACGACTGCTCAACGCCCCGTTCTCCGCCGCCAATGATGCCCTGCGGCCTGAAGAGGAGGATCAGGATCAGAATGATGAAAGCAAAAATATCCTTGAAGCCCGCCTTGGTCACACCCGCGCCAACGTTCTCCAGCACCCCCAGCAGGACGCCGCCTACAACCGCACCTGGAGAGCTGACCAACCCCCCCATGATCGCAGCTATGAAGCCTTTCAGGCCCAGCCTGAGACCCATGTCGTACATCGGCCTGGTAGCGGGGGCCAGGACGATGCCACCAATCGCTCCCAACGCAGCGGCCATGGCGAAGGCTAGGAGGGACATCCGACTAGGATTGATGCCCATCAGTTCGGCAGCCCTGCGATTGATGGCACAGGCGCGCAGCGCTTTGCCCAAGAGGGTGCGCTCGAAGAAGAAAGCCAGTGCGACCAGGACCACCGCCGTGGTACCCCAGATCCAGAAGCTTTGGGCCTTGATCATGAGATCCCCGAAACGAAAGATATGATCCTCCAGGGCAAGGGTGGCAAAAGCGGGCAAGACATAGGGATCAGCACCCCAGATAAGAAGGGCCGCACCTTGCATAAAAATATAGACACCTACAGTGATGATGATGAGTGTCAAGACGTGGCTATGTCGTGCAGGAAAAATGGCCAGCCTCTCGACCAGAGCCCCAATAAGAGTAGTAACGACAATCCCAAAAACGACTGCCAGCGCCAACTGCAGCGCTGGGTCCAAGGGGAGATCCAAATTATTGAAGGCAACTGCCAGCATGGCTCCTGACATCACGAATCCACCCTGGGCGAAATTGATAATACCAGTGACGTTGAAGACCATGACGAAGCCCAGGGCGATCAGGGCGTAGATGCTTCCACCCCGGATGCCGTCCAGTATCAACTGCACGTACTGGACAACGCCAAAGCCCTTCGCGCTGCCCAAGTACAGAATAATGGCCACCAAAACTATCATGGCAGCCACTGTACCCAATATCATCGCTGATCTAGTGCGGACGAGTCCTTGCATAGTCCATCCTCGATTCCAAGTCTGCCTGGGGAAAGTCAGGGGGCCGGAGCCGAAGCCCCAAGCCCCCCAACTTGATACCGATCCTACCACTCCTCAGGCGGGAAGTACACCCAGGCGCCGCCCTCGACCTTGACAAAGGTCAGTGAATCGTAGGCCAGACCGAAGTGGTCCTCAGGGCTCATGTTGAACACGCCGCTGATGCCGGGCCAGTCCACGATGTCATTCTCAATGGAGTCGCGGATGGCAGCCCTTCGTTCCTCTAGCGTCAGCCCCTCCTCTAGGCTCTCCATGGCCGTGACGGCAAGCATGATCGCATCCCAGCCATGCCCGCCAAAGGTGCTCAAAGGCTCACCGTCGGTGAACTCGGTGTAGTCCGAGTTGTACTTCGTCACCACCTCTTTCTGCGGGTGGTCAGCGGGAAGGTCGTCGACGACCATCATTACGCCGCAAGGGTTCACTGTCCCCTCAGCCGCCTCGCCGGCCGTATCGATGTGAGCTTGGTTGCATACACCATGACCGTTCACCACTGGCAGATCCGTTCCCTCTCGAACAGCCACCGTCGCCATGGAAGCTCCAGGCGGAATGGCGCCAATGACCACCGCGTCGCAGCCACTGGCCACCACGCTGGCGATCTGCGGGAACTCGGTGTCGGTGCGCTCGAAGCTGTCCGAGTACACCACCTCTATCGCATGGGCCTCACACATCGCGGTTGTGTTGGCGAGGCAATCCTGGCCGTAGCCAGTGTTCTCGTACAGGTCGCAGATCGTCGTGTAACCCATCGCCTCCAGATAGAGAGCTTGCCACTCGCCAGACTGACCGTTCGTCTGCGCGGTTTTGAAGACCCACTCCCTAACCTCACCGGTCTCAGGGTCCCTGATGATCGCCTCGGAAGAGGCCATGGACACGAAAGGCACCTCAGCCTCGGTGGCCAAGGGAACGATGGCCAGGCTGTTGCCGGTCAAGGTGCCGCATACGACGGCATCCACCTCGTCCTCCTCGATCAACCTGGTGACTACGGTGGATGCGACATCGGGCGTGCTCTCCGTGTCGTAGATTATGAACTCCACGGTGTGGATCACACCGTCAGGGCCAACGACGCCGCCAGCCTCCTCAAGCTGCGCCTTGATCATCTCCGCGGTGTTCCGCTCCGGCATTCCCAGACTGGAGCCACCACCGGTCGCGGCCGCGCAGAAGCCCAGCTTGTAAGATGTCCCCATCACCGGCTCCGGCGGAGCTTCCGTAGGCGTGGCCTCCGGCATAGGTGTCTCCTCTGGCGGAGGTGGAGGCGGTGGCGGTGTCGCCGCAGGACCGCAACTTGAGACGAACAGCGCCAACAATGCGATCATCGTCACTGTGGCAAAAGCTATCTTTTTCACTTCTTTTCCTCCTGTTCTTCTTCACTTAGTTTTCGGTTGTTATGCCCACTTGTCAACAGAATTCAGTGCTTCTTTCTTCACCACCCCCTTTCCCATAGTTTAAGCATCTGGTTCAAAGTTTTACTGAACGATCAAGCCTTGCGCTGGAACGCTCCAACCCTCGACGCCTGGAGCGTATTGCGCATATTCTATGCTATTTCATCAGGATTGTCCAGATAGACGTGCCAGGTCTGTTTCGCCACCCTAGAAATCCGGGGTGAGAACGATCCTCCTCATCAAAGTAGTGGTGTGAGCTTCCTCAAACACGTCCTCAATCTGGCTCATCGGACGGGTCTCGACGAAAGGCTCTAACTGGACCTCGTCATCCAGAACCATCTGCAGCACGGTAGGATAATATTCAGGCAGGCAACCCCAGGTGCCTATGATCTCGGCGTCAAAGGCCATCAGCCTGGAGAGCGAGTATTCGTTGATATTGGTTGAGAAGCCCACCCAAACCAGCTTACCCACGAATCCCAACAGGGCGAGGGCGATTTCCTGGGCTGGCCTCGCTCCGGTCATCTCGAAGATCTTCCAGCCCCAATTGGAGGGCAAGCCGTTGGCCTTGCATAGATCACGGAACTCGTTGCGGATATCCTTCGCGCTCTTGTCGCTAGAGTTGATCACGAAGTCAGTGCCGTATTCCAGTGCTCTTTGCAGCTTGTCTGGATGACGCGCGATCCCTACCACCACATCGGCGCCCATAGCCTTCAACATTTGCGACATGAAGACGCCGAGGCCTCCTGTCACTCCGAGGATAATACACCGATCACCCTCCTGTACATCTGCTCTCACGGCTGCCTGGTAGGGACTGGTCACCGCATCCGCTATCACCGCAAGCCACTCCAAGGGCATACCCTTTCGGTCCTCCACCGGGCATAGATCCGCGGCCGGTACAACGATATGGCTGGAAAAACCGCCGTAGATGCCCAGGCTGTTCCCCGGCATTTTCTGAGCCAGGCAACGGTTGCCTCGACCCATGTCACATATCGGGCAGTTGCGACAAGGCATCACGGCAGGGATGATCACCTCCTTGCCCACCCAGTCCTTCTCTCCAGCGATGACAACACCACTGATCTCGTGACCCAAGGTAAGAGGCGGTTTGGTGACCGTGGGCACTCCATAGTAGAAATATCCCAGGTCGGTATGGCAGACTCCACAGCCCGCAATCTCCACCAGAACTTCGCCTGGTTGCAACTCCGGCACCGGGATGCTGGTCCTCTCCAGCTTGCCAGTGGTTACCTCCCCCGTCTCCCTATCCTTCGTAGTCGGCTGTACCATCTGCCAGGTCTGAATCTCATCAGGTACGGTTGCCATTCTCTACCTCCTAGCTATTGATAATACGTTCTGCTGTTTTGATTCTACCGCCTTCGAGTCCATGGCAAAGAGCGCTGCTCCAAAGGCGCCCATCTCCTGAGGGTGCGGCGCTATGTCTATCTTCTTGTTGGCCCTCTCGCTGATAATCTCAGCCACTATGGGGTTATAGGCCACGACCCCGCCACTCATGATCACTCGACCGGTCAGAGTATCCATCTCCAGGATGCGCTTGGCAACGGAATTGAAGAGGCCTCTGACGATATCTTCAAGCTTCTGACCACCTCTGATCCGGTCCAGGACCTCGGTAGCAGTGAAGACGGTGCAAAAGCTCCCCAAGTCCGTCCCCTTCTTGGATTTTCTGGCCAAGAGCTCAAGCTCGCTCAAAGGTATATCCAATTTGTAAGCCATCTCTTCTAGGAAAGCGCCGGTCCCGGCAGCGCACTTGCGGTTCATCTTGAAACCGGTTCTTTTGCCTCCAGCGTCAAGCTTGATGACCTTGTTATCCTGCCCGCCAATATCTATGACTGTGATCTCCTCTGGGAAATAATGGTAGCACCCTTTGGAGTGACAGCTTATCTCCGTCTTGCTCTCGTCAGCGAAAGATATACTCCTTCTGCCAAAGCCGGTAGCGACAATGCAATCCATGTCAGCTCGCTCCAGCCCGGCTTTCCTCAACGCCTCATCCAAGGCGCTCGTGGCCGCTTCCAACAAATCCGCACCAGATTTGCGAACAGAGCTGCTCAGTATCTTGTTCGTGCCATCTATGATAACCGCCTTGGTCGTTGAAGTGCCCGAATCCAGGCCGGCGAAGTATCTATCGTCCAGGTTCACTCCCCCCTCTATAAAGGGTCTACTTTCTCTCTTCAAGTTGCTCGATGAAGGCCTCGATCTGAGTCCTGGCCGTCTCCTCCGAATACATCCGCAGGTCGTTCAAGTCGCCATCAATAATGAGCGTAGGGATGCCCAGCTTCTTCTCCAGCCTCTGAGGCATGCCGTACCTAGCATTGGAGTTGTTGGGACAGGTCTTGGAATCATGGAATATGATCCCATCAACCTTGAACTCCTCCACCATCCTCTGTATATACTCTTCCTTCGCTGGCTCGCTGCGGTTGATGAAGATCTCGATATAGGCCTGGGCCATGCTCTCAAAGGGTCTGTTCTCGTCGAAGGCACTGAAGATCCAGCTATTGCAGTAGGTTGATACCACGACGCAGGTGCGTAACTCGGCGAACTGTTCGGATAGGGATCGTAGCTTGCCCCAGATGGGCATGCCCTCCCAGTAGAGGCGGAACCGCTCGTCCTCCACAGCCCCTAACCCGTCTGCGATCCGCTCCTCCAGCTCCGCCTCGAGGACCTTGTAGTAGTTGTTGGCCCTCTGACTGCCCCGCAGGCAGACGGCAGGTCCCATATGGATGGTACCGTCGAAGAAGGTCCAGGGAGACGGCACATGCTGCGCCAAGCCAAGGACATCTCCCCAAAGCTCGCTACATTCCCGAGAGAGACGCATACTCTCCCTGAACTTGTCTATGTCGAACTTCTGACCGCTTACCTCCTCCAGCGTGGGTATTATCGCCTTCATCTGCGCCACTACATCGGCGATGTGCTCTGGCTCTACCTCTCTCATTCCATGAGGAGGGTTGATGCCCACCACGGGGACACCGAACTCCTTCCCGTAGAACTCAAACCACTCCCTCACGTCCCGGCACTGGTTGGTATTGTAGGCCAAGACATCGGGCTTGGGCACACTCTCGATGCCTGGGTAGGCTTTGGACAGAGGAGTTTCTCCCTTCAAATACGAGCCCACATCGCTGGTGAGGTACGAACAGATGTCAGGGGAATAGCCAATGGCGTTGGCCACCGGTATGTAGTCCATAGCCAGCCTGGTGGAGCCGAGCATGGCACCATGGTTCTCAGGATAATGGACCTCAAAGCCGAAAGCGCACAGCAGTTCGGCGGGGCCCACGCTGGTACACCAGGCTATCTTCCCCTCCTCCTCCCCCTTGGAGATGCGGTCCATCCCGTAGAAATAGTCCCGCATCACCTCACTCAGCTTCCTAGCCGCTTCTATTCGTTTGCGCAGAAGCTTCTTTTCCGCCATAAGCCTCCTCTCACCTTAACCGCTACCAGATGTCCGGATTACAGCGCCTCGGCGATAACCTCCGTGATATCCATCACCTTCATCCTCTGGCGGCGCTCCCTTTGCAGTTTGGCCGCGGCCAGCTTTAGGTTGCTCTTGCACGTGGGACATGCGGAGACGATCACTTCAGCACCCATGTCCATGGCCTCGGCGACACGTTTCTCAGCCAAGGTTGAACTGAGTTCGCCGTCATAACCCTTCAGGCCCCCACCGCCGCCACAGCATTTGGCTAGAGCCCGGTTCAGCTTGAACTCCATCAACTCCAATCCTGGGATAGCCTTGAGCACATTACGTGGCGGCTCATAGATGCTCATGTGCCGGCCGATGTCACAGGGGTCATGATAGACAACCTTCACGGGGAACTCGCCCTCGAACTTCAGCTTGCCGTCGGAGATCAACCGATCCATGTACTCCACTGCATGCAGAACCGGGACATCGAATCCTGAATGTTCGCGGTACAGGTCTCTCAAGGTCCTGTGACAGCCGGCGCAGGTAGTAACTATCATCTTGGGGTTCAATTTGGAGAAGGTCTCGACGTTCTTCTCCATACATTCCTGGAAAGTGCCATCGTCTCCGATGAGGTGAGCCACATATCCGCAGCAATTCTCCTCTTCTCCCAGGACGGCGTACTTCACGCCTAGCTCATCCATCAACTCCATCATACTGGGCACGATGTACAGGTCCTGGTAGGAGCCGGTGCAACCCAGGTAGAGCAGGACATCCACCTCTTGAGGTGCCCTAGTCTTTTCCTCATAGCCGGAGGGGTAGGTCTCCGTTCTCTTCTCTGCCAGCTCCCCGAACGGGTTACCCTCCTCTTTCAAGCTCTCTACCATAGGCACGAAGACCTCAGGAAGATAGCCAGCCTCGACCAATCGCTGTCGCGCGGCGCAGACGATTTCAGCGACTTCGATACCGGCCGGGCACGTGGCCTTGCAGTTCAGGCAGGTGGTGCACTGATAGAAGCTGGCCGCCAGTTCCTCTGAAGGCTCGATGGCTCCGGTCATTAGGTTATAGGCCAAGATGACGTGACCCCTTGCGTTCCGCGACTCCAGCGCATTCTCGGCGAAGATGGGGCAACCAAGCCGGCAGAACCCACATTGGATGCAGGCGTATATCTCGTTATCTACGTCCGTCCCGTAGACCTGCACCTCCTCCGGTTTTTCCAGGAGATCGGTAAACGCAAAATAGTCGTATATATCCCCGACGACATCGTCCAGGCCCATCTTGCCCGGGTTCAGGATGCCGTTGGGGTCGAGGGCCTGTTTGATGCCTCTCATCACATCTTGCCCCACTCCCAGCTCCTCCACCATGAAAGGTGACTTGGCCATGCCGGTGCCGTGCTCGGCGGTGAGGGTGCCGTCCAATTTCAAGGTCACTTCGATGAAATCCTTGGCTATCTCCTTGGCTTTTTGCCAGTGCTCTGGTTTCCTCGCATCTAGCAGAAGTACAGCATGGATATTGCCATCTCCCACGTGGCCAAAGCTGGCGATGCGGAAGCCGTGCTTATCGCCCACCTTTTGAACTTCCTTTATAACGTCGGGGATCTTGCTGATAGGCACGCCGAAGTCCTCAACGAGCGGTATTAACCGCTCGCCCCGGGCCACCTTCGAGAGAGCCGCCACCAAACCTGACCGCGCGCTCCAAATCTTAGCCATCTCCTGAGCATCGTCGGTCCATTGCATACCTATCTGGTTATGCTTGTCGGCGATCTCGTTAATCTGCTCCAGTTGCTCCTGCACCAAGGTTTTCTGGCCGTCCACTTCGATGAAAAGCATGCAACCCACCTCGTCGGGGATCTCCAGACCCATGACCTCTTTGACCACACCCAAGGATACGCTATCCAGAACCTCGCACTTTGAAAGGGGAATGCCTTGGGTTAGGGTTTCCATCACCGTGTTGCCCGCATCTTCCAGGTTCTTGAACCTTATGGTGGCGAAAGCCACGTATTCGGGCTTCGGCAAGATCCTGGCTGTGATCTCGGTGACTGCGCCCAGAGTACCCTCCGAGCCGATGAAGACGTGGGTCAAATCGAAGCCCGAGGAGCTCTTAGGAACTGTGGTTCCGGTCTTGAGCACCCGGCCATCGGCCAGCACGACCTCCAGCCCCATGATCCAGTCCTTGGTACCGCCATACTTAACCGCCCGCTCGCCGCTGGCATTGGTGGCTACCGTGCCTCCTATGGAGGCTAGAGGGCCACTGCTGGGATCGGGGGGATAGAAATGACTGGGAGCCAAAGCTGCGTTCAGGTTGTTCAGAATGACCCCCGGCTCCACCACCACGTATCCATCTTCCTTATTGATCTCCTTTATCTTATTCATCTTGGACAGATCCAAGATGATGCCCCCTCTAGGAGCGAGTACGGCTCCCGTAACGCTGGTCCCGGAGCCCCTTGGGGTTACCGGTATCTTGTACTCATTGGCCAGAGCCATGATCTTCGATACCTGGTCGGTCGAATGGGCGAAGACTATGGCCTCGGGAACGCCGACGTGAACGGACATATCACGAGAGTAACACATCAACTCAACTTCGTCGGTTCGGACATTCTCCTCACCGACTATGTCTTGGAGTTCTTTGATATATTCCATGGTTTTGCCTCCTTAAATCTGGGAAAAGATCATATCGCCAGGTAGCCACCATCCACATAGATGGACTGGCCAGTGATGAAGTTCGAAGCGTCTGAAGCCAAAAATAGAACCGCCCCCGCAATCTCGTCGGGTTCAGCCACCCGACCTTTGGGGACGGCACTCAAGTATTCTTTGGCGCGCTCAGGGTGGTCCCAGATAGGCCTGCTAAACTCCGTTCTGGTCAGGCCGGGCCCTACAGCGTTGACATTGATATTATAGGGAGCCCACTCAGCGGCCATGCACATCGTTAGCATCTTGAGGGCAGCCTTACTGGCATGGTAAACACCCAACCCGACACCCCCTCGTTCGGCCCCCACCGTGGTGATGTTGATGATCTTCCCTCCCCCTTGACCGATCATCTTCCTCGCAACCGCACGGCTCAACAGGAATACTCCCTTACAGTTGGTATCGAATATCCTATCCCAACCCTCCTCCTCAAAGTCCAGCAAAGGCCGCATATAGCTCCGCGCGGCATTGTTGACTAGAATATCCACCCTGCCGAACTCTCTGACGGTTACCTCGACCAGGTTCTCAATCTGTTCAGTCACCGTCAGGCCGGTGACCATCGCCAACGCCGTACCTCCAGCGCTGCGGATCTCCTTGGCCACCGCCTCCAGCTCGGACTCAGTGCGACTGGCCACAACCACGCTGGCGCCCGCCCGGGCCAGCTCCAGAGCGATAGCCCTGCCGATACCCCTGCCGCCACCAGTGACGATGGCTACTTTGCCGCTCAGATCATACTCTATGCTTGTATCCAAGCTCCCTCCGAAGGCCTACTTGAAGTTCGCGCAAAGACGCCTTCAAAAAGAGGCAGCCGTCCTGATTATTGCAGGAATGCCGATCCAAGAATCGCCGTCGGAGATCAGTCTCCGGCCAGCTATTGTTTATTCCTTCTCTAGGTACCGCTCCCTCAGGATGCGATGCAGTATCTTACCTGTCGCCGTCCTGGGCATCTCCTCAGGCTTAATCAAGTCTACGCTCTTAGGCCTTCTGTAGCCAGCGAGCTTGCCCCTCGTAAACTCGATAATCTCCTCTTCGGTGGGCGGGTTATCCAGGTTCTTAGGGATAACCACAGCTTTCACCGATTCGCCCCACTTCTCATCAGGAACGCCGATGACCGCCACATCGAGCACACCGGAGTGAGAGGCCACCACCGACTCCACATCGGAGGGGTAAACCTTCTCCCCACCAGTGATGATCATGTTGTCCTTGCGGTCCACGATGTAGTAGTAGCCATCTTCATCCTGCTTGGCCATATCCCCGGCACTGAAGTACTCTCCGACGAAGGAACTGGCCGTCTTCTCCGGCATCTTCCAGTATTCGTCGAACATCATGGGGCCACGGGAGTAGAGCTCACCCACTTCGCCTTGAGGAACGGGGTTTCCATTCTCATCCAGGAGCTTGATCCGGTCTGTTCCTGCGCACTCCGTCCCGATGGAGCCCAGCTTGGTCAATTGCTCGTGGGGCTTAAGGAGGGTCACCAGGCCAGCTTCCGTAGACCCGTAGGCCTCGAAGAGCTGAGCATTGGGGAACATTTCCACGATGCCCAGCTTGGTCTCTTTCCGGGCCGGTGCGGAGGAGATCAGCAGTTGGCGCATGGAGGTCAGGTCATACTTCGTTCTCACCTCCTCGGGGAGGTTCAACATCATGATATAATGAGTCGGCACCAGGGAGGTGTAGGTGACCTTCTCTCGCTCAATGATCTGCAATAGCTCCTCGGGGTCGTAATTCCTGGCCCGGTGGATATATACCCCTCCGCCGATATAGGTGAACACAAAGGAGTAGAAGGTCGAGTTCACGTGGCACAGCGGCATCACGATCATTCCAATATCGTCGGGGGTGAAGCCAAAGTCGACCTCATTTATCAGGTAGAAGGCCGCGTAGGATTCGTGGGACCTGATCACGCCCTTGGGTCTTCCAGTCGTGCCCGAGGTATAAAGATGGATCCAGGTCTCTTTCGGGTCGATCTTTGTGCCGGGCTCTTCAGGCGAAGCCTCCGCTATGATCTTCTCATAGTTCAGATATCCATCCGGGGTCTTGTCCTCGTCGCCGATGAAGATGAACTTGTCAGAACCGACAAGTTCGAAGCCGTCCTTTACCGACTCAACCCCTTTAAGGAACTCCTCGCTGCAGATGAAGGCCTTAGAATCGGAATTGTTGACCACATATTCTATCTCCGGGCCCACCCATCTGAAGTTAATAGGAACCACGACCACGCCCGCCTTAGCAGCTGCCAGGTAGATATCCATGTACTCCATCACGTTGTACAGCAACACGGAGATCCTATCGCCCTTTTTGAGACCCATGTCCAGCCAGGCGTTGGCCAGGCGACAACCCTTCTCGTTGTACTCCCTGAAGGTCAGCTCGTTAAAGCCGTCCTTCACTGCCAGCCCCTTGACTGCCATCTTGTCGCCGAACTTATCGGCATTGACCCTCATAATCTCACCGACGTTCAGCCAAATCGCCATCATGTCCCTCCTTCCTTTTGCTTCTAGTTCTCCTAGTTCTCCCTATCCGTATTTTAGCACCGCGCCCTTGCCCTGTCAAGCATCCACGCGCAACCCTCCAAAGGCAATCAGTGCGAAATCAAGAACTAAGGATTAGCCCAGAAAGTGGATAATCCACACCCCTGCGATGCCTTTCGAGCATCAGAGGTGTGAATTACCCAAGATTGCGCGCCAAAGCCAAATCGGCTTACGGCTACCTTTGCACCACGTATGAACCAGGCTTCTCAGCCTGAGAAACTGCTTACTTCTCCTCTAAGGGCTTGGCCAACACCTCGGCCATGAACTCGTCATTCACCAGGCGAGCCTCGTTGAGCAACTGCCGGTACTTGATGAAGTCTATCGTGTCCTTGCCCGTTATCTTCTTGGTATTGAAGGCGTGGAAGCCCAAGAAGGCCTCGCTGGACATGTTGGCCGCCAGCCAGTGACGATAGTACAGCTTGCCCTGATCCCAGAAGAACTTCTTCTTGGCCCTGATGGAATCGATGGACATCTGCAGGCAGTTGGGGAAGAGATTGGTGAAGGTCCACAGCATCTTATCGACTTCCTTGTCCAGGAGTTCGAGATCAGCCGGCGTATTGTAGACAAAGTCCCTTGCTGCCTTCAATTCATCGCCCGTCTTGAACTCGCCATAGACGATCTCACCATCTCTCACATAATCCTCGGTGATGACCTGTGGGTTCCTGACCCAGTTACCATCCTTGTCCTTCAGCACGGGCACGACCTTGCTGACGTACCCCTTGCGGAACATCTTGTAGGCACTCCACATCTCGCAGGAGATGCAGTTCCACATGGCGTCCTCTATGCCCAGATACCAGGGCAGGAAGTCAGAGGAGCCGCCAACTGGGGCGGAGCCGTGCCTGGGACCCGCCTGGCCAAAGATCGCCGTGTCAGAAGCGATGCACAGGTCACAAGCACCACCAATCTCCTGACCGCCTGCTACCCTCATGCCATTGGCTCTACTAATGACCGGTTTCTTGCAGTCCAAAATGCTGTCCACCATGCCGTTGAAGAGATCCATGTAGAGAGCGTACTCGGTCGGCCTGCCGCTGTAATACTCGGCATACTCTCTCGTGTTGCCGCCGGTGCAAAAGGCCCTATCGCCCACACCGGTGAAGACTACCGCGACCACGCTCCTGTCCGAGGAGGCGTTGGTCATACCGGAAATAACCCCTTTCACCATCTCTGTGGTGTAGGAGTTATACTGGCGAGGGTTGTTGAGCCAGATCCAAGCGCTGTACAACCCCTCAACAGGGTTGCCCTTGGGATCGACGATCGGTTTCTTTTCATAAACTACGCAGGGAGGCTCATCAAAACTACCGAAATGCTCCTCCCCCCAGAGATAGTGATCCTTGATCTCGTAATCCCTTGGTAACCACTCTAATGCCATCTGTATCTTCTCCTTTCCTTAATTTGATCTATAACCGTCATGCCCGCCAGCGGCACATTGCGGACTACCCGGCGATACATGCGATACATTGAGGATATTCAGAACGGTGCAATCCCCTGCGAACCGTACAATGCCCTAAATGGGGTTCTGTAGTCACCTCATGTTGGGATTGATTATAACCATTTAGGGTCAAAATCAGGTCCTATCCTGGTCTTAAACAGGTCTGAATCGGAGCAGCGCAGGGTCATATGCCCCGCTAGGTGGATCTTGGCGTCACTTCTAAACACTATCGTATCGAAGCTTTATGGCAACTTTGGCCCGATAGAAAATATGTCACTCAACATATATGGCGTCCAATGAGCGCCACATATCCATTATAGCACGTATTCGAAAGCTTGTCAAGATCAGCCCAGTGCGGGGCTTGCGCAGCGGTTGGGCACAAGCACCAATATATGGGGGAGGAATGAAGGACGAGGGGGCACCCTTCGATGACCAGAACTCAGGGCAGGCCCCTCGCGCCCCTCGGGCTTTTGCTGCGCAACGCCGTGCGGGTTATCTACCCTTGAATACCGGCTTCCGTTTCTCCAGGAAAGCTGTCGTTCCCTCCTCGTAGTCTTCGGTAGTGGAAAGCACGCCGAACTCAAAGGATTCTATGGACAGCCCCCTCTCCAGGTCCAACTCTAGCCCCAGATTGATGGCCTCCTTGCACGCAGCCAGGGTCAGGGGTGGCTTCGTAGCCAGCTTCTTGGCCAGTGCCTTGGCCTCATCCATCAACTCAGCCAAGGGAACCACCTTCTCCACCAGCCCGATACGTAGCGCCTCCTGAGCATCTATCATGTCGCCGGTGAAGATGAGCAGTTTAGCCATGCCCTTACCGACCAGACGGGGCAGACGCTGGGTTCCACCGTAGCCTGGGCTAAGGCCCAAATTGATCTCTGGCTGGCCCAACTTGGCGGTATCAGCAGCAATCCGGATATCGCAGGCCATGGCCAACTCCAAACCTCCCCCTAGCGCATAGCCGTTCACGGCCGCAATAACCGGCTTGGGCAGGTTCTCGACTTTGAGCATCGTCGCTTGGCCTCGGCGGGAGTTAGACACCGCCGCCAGCGAAGATCCCAACGCCTGCAGCATACCAATGTCCGCACCCGAAATGAAGGCTTTATCCCCTGCCCCGGTGATGATAATAGCGCGCACATCATCGTTTGCCGTCAAATCATCCAGCGCAGCGCTGATTTCAGCCACAACTTCATCGTTGAGAGCGTTATACTTGTCAGGCCGATTAATGGTGAGGATCGCTATGTTATCCTCTTTGTCTATCAGAAGGTACTGATACGCCATAGATTACACCTCCAGATATAGAACGTCATGCATCCCTTGCACCCTCAACAACGCCGCAGTTTATCGGCCTGCGAGTCCAAGGAATGCCCTAAGGACTCAAGAAGCGGGAAGGCTCAGGCAAGGCCGATAGTTGATCACTTGTATTCGCCGTGGAAGCCCCTGCCCGATTTACGGCCCAGAATTCCCGCCGAGACCATACGCCTGAGCAGAACCGGAGCCGCATACATGTCATCCTTGAATTCGTTGAACATGTTGTCGGCGATGGACAGAGTAGTATCGTTGCCCAGGATGTCCAGCAGACGGAAAGGCCCCATCGGATGGTTCAGCCCCAGCTCGATCGCCGTATCTATGTCCTCTATGCTGGCCAGGCCAGAGTCGTAGACACGGATGGCATTGAGGAGATAGGGGATTAGCAAACGGTTCACGATGAAGCCAGGAGTGTCTTTGGCCATGACGACCGTCTTGCCCAGAGATTCAGAGAAGGTCTTCAGGGTCTCAACCGTCTCATTGCTGGTCGTGATGGTCCTGACTATCTCCACCAGTCGCATCAGCGGCACTGGGTTGAAGAAGTGCAACCCAGCCACCTTATCCATACGCTTGGTAGCAGCGGCCATCTCCACAACGGTCATGGATGAGGTATTGCTGGTCAACAGCGCATGGGGAGGGCAGATTTCATCGAGTTGTTTGAAGAGCTCCTTTTTCAACTCCAGGTTCTCGATGATGGCCTCCACGATCAGATCGCAATCCTTGAAATGCACAGGATCGGTCGTGCCCTGGATGCGCCCCATGATCTTATCCTTCTCTTCGGACGTGATCTTCTCCTTCTGTACGGCTTTGCCCAGGAAGAAATCAACGGTGCCGATGCCCTTCTGCAGCAGTTCATCGTTGATCTCCGAGACCACGACCTGATAGCCCGACTGGGCCGAAACCTGGACGATTCCAGCCCCCATGATGCCGCCACCCACAACACCTACTTTTCTAATCTCCATTGTATATACCTCCTTTTGAGTTTTGCTACAAAGCTTCCTTGGGCGGCCTCAGGAAAAGCGAAGCCACCGCTCCTACCAAAGCCGCTCCACCAGCGATAACAAAAGCAAGGGTATAGGACCCTGTTGCATCAGCGACGCGCCCACCCAGAAATGTACCAGATGCCTGCCCGATGCCAAAGAAAAGGGTGATGAAGCCCAAGGCCGCTGGGGCCAAGCGCGCTCCTAGCAGATCGCCACTAGCCGCTGCCATTATGCCTGGAATGCTCCAGGCGGTGAGGGCGAAGAGCAAAGCGGAAAGATAGTAACCAGGAGTGGCCTTCCATAAACCAAAGATCGTAAAGCACAAGAATTGCAGGAAGTACACTATGGCCAATCCGTACTTCCTTCCTACCACATCCGATACCGACCCCCAGATGAAACCGCTGATGATGCTCAAGGCCCCCACCTTCGCCCAAAGGGATCCAGCCGCCTCAGTTGTGAACCCTGCTTCCCAGATCAAATAGCGGGCGAAGAAGGTCGCATAGATTATATAGGAGAAACCGAACAAGACGTAAATCAAGGCCAAATGCCACACAGGGGCCGATTTGTAGACCAGTCCCCATTGCAACGTGGAGGACCTCGAAGACTTGGTGCCACCCGGGTTGGCTTCGCCGCCGCCGGCCGCAACAGGTAGTAGCCCCTTTTCTTCCGGGCTATTCCTCAGTATCAAATAGCAGAGGATGGCGATTAGCAAAATCAATGCCGCCAAGCAGAACCAGGAATAGCGCCAGCCCTGTGCGCCATACCTGTTAAGAATGGCAGGAACGAGATATCCTGTTATGAGCATGCCAAAGCTGGAGCCGCTGACGGCCATGCCAGTAGCCAAGCCCCTTCTCTTCGCAGCGAACCAGGCGGGGACTAGACCCATTACCGGGACATTGGTTCCTCCACTGCCAAATCCAGTGAGCGTGCGGCCCAACAAAGCCACCTGGAAGTTGGGCGCTATGCCGGTAAGCACCATAGAGCCACTGATGATAAGCATGAAAATGGTGATGATGATCCGTGGGCCAAAGCGGGAGGCCAAAAACCCACAGGTGATGGCCAAGACCAGATAGCCGATCATGTTGCCGGTGGCCAAATCACCAGCCTGGGTATCAGTTAGACCTAGGCCTTCCTTCATACTGGGTAGAATCATGGTGTAGCCGAAACGGGCAAAGCCCAAGGCGCCAATTACGGTCACCACACTCATCACCGCAATGATCCACCCGTAGTGCAACCCCCTCGATTTGCGATCAGTTTCCTCTCTCATCTCTCCTCCTCGACTTGCGAGTTGATAGAACGTGTCTATTCCAGGCCCGACGTAACTAGTATCAACTCAGCGGCTACCGAGCCGTACTCTCCAAGATGTCCACAACTGCGTCGGTCAGGGCCACTCGATAGGCCAACAATCCGCATCCACTATCCAAGAGGGCCTGCCTGATGGGCCCTTGCAACTCCTCTATCGTTCCAAACATCACCTCCGCAATCTCCGATCTATCTCGGACTTCCAATTGCCCACCAATAACCCGGGCTTTGAAGACATGACTGGTCCAGTCCAGATAATCATCGTCGCTGGTAAAGCGGACATGAATACGCAGCAGATACTTCTCTAACTCGATTTCTAGCCCGGTCTCCTCCAGCGCTTCCCGCTTGGCCCCCTCCTCAAAAGACTCCCCAGGGTTCAGCCCGCCACTGGGCGCCCGAAAAATCGGCCGTCGAAACATGGGCTTTCTGATCAAAGCCAGATGGTCATTATTGAAGATGAAAAAGGTGATATCGTGGGCACGGCCGTGCTTCTGACTGGCCCTCACAAAGGCCACTTCCTTCTCGCCTATGTAGTGCTCCAGATGCAGCACTTGAGGCTCACTGTATCTCTCCTCCACCTCCTTAATCATCTTCGCATCAACATACATGTTTGATGCCCATAAGATAGCCTCCGCGTCTGGACAGTAGCGAAAGCTTGCGTGTTCACTCCACCGTCACTAGAAGGGCCAGCAACTCGTCATGGATCTTTCCATTGGTGGCCACAACATAACTCTTGAAAGGACTCCAGGACTCGCCCGCCCCGCCGGTAATTCGACCACCGGCCTCCTTGACCAGTAACCCACCAGCGGCGGTGTCCCACGGTTTAACGTGCAACTCCCAGTGGCCATCCAATCGTCCCGCCGCCACATAGGCCAAGTCAAGTGCTACGGAGCCGCTGCGTCGAACCCCCTGTATTCTCGGAATCAGTTTGTTGAATTGGGCCAGATTGTTGTCGGGAAGGGTAGCCCGTTCATAGGGAAATCCCGTGGAGAGAAGCGAGGAGATCAAACGGTCGGTGCTGGAAACCCCGATTCTCCGGCCATTGAGGGTCGCGCCTTGACCCTTTTCGGCATAGAAGAGCTCCTCGTGTAAAGGATCATATACGACCCCTGTGAGGACATCGCCTCCAAGGGCCAAGGCCATGGAGATACAGAAAACCGGATAACCGTGGACGTAGTTGGTGGTGCCATCAAGGGGATCAACAAACCAGGTATATTCGGCGCCTTGAGCCTTTTCCTCCTCCCCTTCCTCGCCAAGGACGCTGTGAGTAGGATATCTGTCGTGGATCGCTTCCACGATCATCCTTTCTAGGGCCAGATCCACCTGGGTGACAAGATCCACCTCTCCCTTGTGCGTGATCTCCAAACTGCCCCCTAGCTCCTCCAGAATCATCCGTCCCGCTTCTTTGCAAATGGTGACCATGAAATCCTTTGTCACTATGTCCTTTGCCATCCCTGCCATCAAGGGTTACATGTCCTTCCAGACCGGCTTCCTTTTCTCCATGAAAGCTTGAAGCCCCTCGCTCGCGTCCTCTGTTTTCATCAACCGGTTCAGGTAAAGTTCCTCAGAGTAAGCAAAAGCCTCCTCGAAAGTCAAAGCCAGGCCCTGTAAGGTTGCCCGCTTCGTCAGGCGGAGCACCATCGCACTAAGCGCGGTCAGTCTGCTGATGAATTGCGAAACCTCCTCTTCGAAGTACTCCACCGGAACCACCTTGTTGACAATGCCCAACCGCTCTGCCTCTCGCGCGTCAATGATATCACCGGTCAAAAGGAGTTCCATCGCCTTCATGTGGGGCATCAAGCGGGGAAAGGTGACCACCGCTACAGGGGGATATACCCCTACCTGGATCTCCGGCTGGCCAAAAGTGGCCTTCTCAGAGGCGATCACCATGTCACAGAAAGTAGCCAATTCGCATCCCCCCCCCAGAGCCGCTCCATTCACCGCAGCCACCGTCGGGATATCGAGAGACCACAGATGGCGGAAGATGCGATGAAAGACTTCGATCATCTCATCGACTTTGTCAACTGTATGATCTTTGACGTCAACGCCAGCGCAGAAAGCCTTGCCCTGGGCAGCGAACACCAAGACTTTGGTATCATGATCGCCTTGAAGACTTTCCAGGGCCGCGTTTATCTCCCCCATGGTGGTGATATCCATGATGTTCACCGGCGGATGATTGAGGGTGATCCTAGCCACCCTGTCTTGCCGCTCGAAGATGATGTTCTGGAAATCGGTACTCATGTCCCCCCCGTTGGATATACCTTAGATATACTGTCCTCCATCTACAGTGATCACTTCACCCGTGATGTGGCGAGCCCTTGCGCTGCACAGGAAAGTGACCACCCAGGCTACCTCCTCAGGCTGTCCTAGCCTGCCAAGGACGATCTCTGCCAGAGCCATCTCTTCGACCTTCTCGCGGGCGGGGTTCTGGCGCAGCATCTCCGTCTCTATGAGCCCTGGAGCCAGACAGTTCACGTTGACATTGGATCTTCCGAGTTCCTTGGCCATGGCCTTGGTGAAACCTATGATGCCAGCTTTCGACGCCGAATAGTTGGTCTGGCCAAACTTGCCCCGGAGGCCGTTGATCGAACTGACATTAACGATCTTGCCCGATTGCTGCTCCCTGAAAATTGGGGTGACAGCGCGAGCGAAATTGAAATAGCCTTTCAGGTTCACATCAAGAACCCGATCCCATTGCTCCTCAGTCATCTTCCAGACGACGCCGTCCCAGTTCATGCCCGCGTTACATACCAGGATGTCCAGGCCACCGAACTCGGCTACGACTTTCTCCACCATCTCCTGAGCCGCATTGAAATCGGACACATCAATCTGGTAAGCTATGGCCTTGCGGCCCATCTCCTCTATCTTCCGAGCCACCTCATGGGCCTCATCCGGATGGCTGCGATAAGTCAGTGCCACATTGGCCCCCTCTTGCCCCAGATCGAGGGAGATGGCCGTTCCGATACCCAGACTGCCTCCCGTGACGATAGCGTTCTTACCTTCCAATAAACCCATTTCTCCTATACTCCTTTCTCAAGATTACCTTATGTTGTATCTTCATGGCGAAAGACGAGGAATCAACAAGGGAAACGGTGGAAGACGCACACCAATCTCGGCTCAAACCGAACAAGGCCCCCGATAAGGCTCTGTCCCCACCTCATTGTAACATCCTATGGTCAAAATCAGGTCGTTCGCTGGTTCTAATCAGGTCTGAATTGAAAAAGGACGGTGGTATTGTCCCGGGGGCGAATCTGAGCGCCACTTCTAAACGCCCCCGGGAGCACAT
Source organism: Anaerolineae bacterium (assembly GCA_041559215.1). Taxonomy (GTDB): domain Bacteria; phylum Chloroflexota; class Anaerolineae; order UBA7937; family B3-Chlor; genus JBFFDV01. Next base: position 21,539 of record JBFFDV010000007.1, read on the forward strand.
ATTGCTTCTACTAGATACTACCCTTCTCCAAACCTCTTCTCCGGGTTCCTCTCTTAAGGAAACTGGAGCCAAAATCCATCAGAATGCCTCCCATTGGGCATGAATCAGTGAAGTTGCCACCAGACGCAGGCCCAATCTGCAGCAATAGAAGCAATCACGTAGCCCAAAAGCAGAGAGTTGTAAACATATGCGAAGGGAACATCAGTGAGCAAACTAACGGTCTTGGGAGACACTGACACACCAAAAGCCTCTTGGGGAAGGTCCTTGCCGTCGGCGAGGAGACCGTACCATAATTAAACCTCACGGCAGAGCCCAGAGCCGAGAATCGGGCTCACAAGAATAAGGTTGACGGACCCAAAGCCAAGCTTACGGAGCTTCAAGACGCTACTCAGAAGACATCTTATCCCAATAGTTAACGACGAGATTGAGCAAAGGAAAAGGCCCATAGACAATAGACAGACCCAACATGTCAGTTCTTTATGCTTCT
>JBFFDV010000008.1:0-21483 GCA_041559215.1 Anaerolineae bacterium
AACAGGCCCGATGACCTGCCTTGACAATCTCTAATAGCTGATCCAGCTCCCCTTCCATCGTAGTCTCGTGAGGCCCGACCTCGTACTTGACCCCTGATCGCTGCACCACCTGGATGGCCCTATCCACGACAGGATAGGGGTCATCACACAGAGGAATCACCTGAAAGCTCACAGTGATGTCAGTCATTGTCTCCTCCATCTAAGTTTTGTCGATCTAAGTCCGAAGGCAGCCTGCGATGATGCACCGCCAGCAGCAAGCCCTTTTCCACCCGCACCCTGGCTTGCGATGCTACAAGCGTATTGCTTACGCCTCTTGCCGCGCCAAATCTCAGTGTGCCATCGTGGAGCGGGTATTCCAGACCTTCGGTGTAGATGCCCACAACGTCTCCTGACAGCGGTAAGAGAGACAGGGTATCACCCAGCTGGCCCTCAATCACGACCTCACCACGAATCAAGAGAACCTCCTGATCTCCCTCAACCAGCCTGACCTTCACATCTTGCAACTCAGGTAAGGCCAAGAGCATGACATTGGCCAAGGTATGGTCTATGCGCCCGCCCAGTGCCCCCAACATGATGAGTTCAGTTGCGCCCTGGGACAATGCGTATCTCAAAGCTAGCTCGGAGTCCGTTTCGTCCTTACGAGAAGGATACTCGAAAAAACGGCAGCCCTCTTCCTGCAACTGCTCTCGCAAAGACACCCGCATAGAATCCATGTCGCCGATGACAACCTGGGGCTTGAATCCCAATTCCAGGGCCTTGCTGGCTCCACCATCAACACAAACGATCAAGTCGTTCTTCTCAACGACGGGCCGATAGAGGGGAGGTCTGAGCAGCGGCCCATTAGCGATGATCACAACACGCATGGTTCCTCCAATAAGAAACCGCTGCCTCCGTAAGGCAGCGGTTTACATCCACAAGCAATCGACCGTCCCTACGCTGGCATTACCCAGATCAGGTTCACGGGGTCAAGGGCATTAAGGGCCCTCCTCTCAGCCTGGCTCACCAAGCTCCCCTGGACACTTCTCTGCAACTGTCAATTATATTATACTACAAATAGCCTCATTTGTAAAGCCTGGAAAAGCGGGCTTGCGCAGCGATTGGATGCATGCCCCATTCTATGTGTTACCCATGTCCCCGAACAAGTGTTACCTATGTCCCTAGTCTGTACAGGGGAGGAAGGGCGAGGGGTACCCCCCGTGTTCCCCGGGCTCTTGCTGCGCAACGCCAAAGCGCGTACCGTTAGTCCTTTTCCGCTCGCCCTTTCTTCTATGTGGCACCCTTCTGCCGCCCCGCAAGACTGCGGGGCTACTTCATCCCTGTCCTTCTCCTCCACACTTCTTTGACTTCCAAGCCCTGCAAATCCTTACCGAGCTTAAGAAAATTCTTCAGCAGCCTGTTGAACTTACTGCTGTCGTCCAGCATGGGGAAATGCCGCGCCCCCTCCATGATAATGGGCCTGATAAAAGGCTTGCTATGATCGAGAAGATAAGCCTGAGAAGGACTGACTATGCTATCCTCCTTACCATAAATCGCTAGAAGGGGCACCGGTTCCCTTAGCTCGCTCAGCTGTCTTATCTCCTCTTGCAAGTCCAACTGAGTCAAGGTGTCGACACCTTGCAGGATGGCCTCATTGCTGACCTTGTCCGCTTCCTTCAGGAGTACTTCCTGGGCAGCAAGATTCTTTTGCCCGATTACTGACTTGCATAGTTTCTCCACCTTGCCGTCTTGAGGCATCCGTGATCGTCCGAATAGGCGAGTCAAATTCGGTCCATTAAAGGAGCTTCCCAAGATGGGCAAACTCACTGTGACCACCTTGCTCACCAGATTAGGGTGCTGGTTGGTTAGCCGGATAGCCACTACGCCACCCAACGAATGCCCGATCAGGGATACCTTTGTAACTCCCAACTTATCGATGAAGGCCTCTAATAGTTCCACGAAATCCTGCATAGAGTATCTGGGCAGAGACTTGTCGGAATCACCATACCCCCAAAGGTCAAGGGCATAGGTACGATACCGGCTAGACAACTCGTCCATGGTCGGCACCCAATACCGCCAGGATCCCAGCCAGCCATGGACAAAGATGAGAGAATCCGTGACCCCCTCACCCCTTCTCCCCAGGGTCTCGTAATGGATCAACTTGCCATCAATCTCAATGGCACTCATGTTTCAACCTGTTACTACCCCTGCTCCACAATTCCTTAGCGATGCATCTGGGCCGCGAATCTTGGTACAGTTCACTGGCCCTTGGAGAGGCTTTCTTGTCTAAGGATCACAACGCATCATACTTTTTCAAAATCCTGGCTACACGTTTACATAGATCTTCAGGAGCAAAAGGCTTGAGGATGTATTCCAGCCCCCCTGCCTCTAGGCCCTCCCTAATCTCTCCCTCTTGCCCCTTAGCGGAGAGAAAGACCACGGGGATATCCGCTGTCTTGTTCGAACTCTTTAACTCTGTGCAGACCTCATATCCGGACATCCCTGGCATCTTGACATCCAAGATGATCAAATCAAGCGGTTCAGTCTGAGCCTTTTTCATAGCCTCAGGTCCATTGGGAACCACAATCACCTCGAAACCGCTCAAATTGGTGAGAGTAAAAGCGATAAGCTCTCGAATATCCTCTTCGTCCTCAGCTACCAAGATCCTAGTCATCTTTTCCTGCCTCTGACGCTGGAAGAGTAAAGGTGAAAGTGCTCCCCTGATCCAATTCACTTTCCACCCAGATTCCGCCTCCATGGAGTTCTATGATAGATTTGGCAATGGACAAGCCTAGCCCCGTTCCCGCCTGCTCACGCACCACCGGATGATCAGCTCTGAAGAAACGCTCGAAAAGCCTTTCTTGATCCTTCGAGGATATGCCGATTCCTGTGTCGGCCACAGATATTTGCAGACGGGCATCCACAAGGCGAGCAAACACCGTGATGCGGCCACCGGAAGGAGTATAGTTATAAGCATTACCAACCAGATTGGTCAAAACCTGCAAAATGCGGTCGTGATCTCCTTGGACAAGGGGCAACTCGCCAGCCAGCTTGGTTTCCAGTTGCAGGCCTTTAGTCTCAATCTGGCTGGCCATAATGCTCGTGACCTCCGCAATGATTTCCTCAACCCGCAAGGGGCGCATATCGAGCTTAACCTTGCCCGCTTCTATACGAGATATATCCAACAAGTCACTGACCAACTTCCCCAGGCGGTTGGCATTGACCTGAACGATTTCCAAGAACTGTTCTTGCCTGTTGGTCAGCTTCCCCACCGTCCCAGATAGAAGTATGTCTGTATATCCCTTGATAGAGGTCATGGGCGTGCGCAGTTCATGGGCAACTATGGATACGAACTCCGACTTGGCTTCATTTAACTCTTTCAAGCCCTCGTTGGCTTGTTGCAACTCTTCATACAACCGAGCATTCTCAATTCCGATGGCTATCGAGGCAGCCATGGTACTCAAGCGCTCCACATCACCCTCATTGAATTCACCATCCAGCTTGTTCAACAGTTCAATGGCGCCAATCACTTTATACTTAACCGTCAACGGCACACATAGGATGGACTTGGTTGGGAAATTCAGTGCCTCGCTAATCTCGGAGTACCAGCGGGGATCACGTTGGGGATCCAACACCAACGCCGGCTTGCCCGTCTGCACCACCCAGCCTGCTATCCCTTGCCCAACCTTCACTCTGAATCCCGCCAGCTTCTCAGCGCCCCCTTCCAAGGTCACCTTAAAGACCAGTTCGTTCATCTCCTCATCTAGGAGCAACAACGAACCAGCTTCCACCTCAAAACTCTCGTTGATCTTCTGCATGACCAGTCTAAGCACTTCATCCAGATCGAGAGTAGAGGTAACAGCACGCGAAATGTCGTTCAGAGTCGTCAATTCCTCTGTCCTTCTCCTCGCTGACTCGTACAGCCGGGCGTTCGCAATGGCGAAAGCTGCCTGGCTGGCTGTGGCTGACAGGAAATGCAAATGCCCAACACCATAGGCGCCCTCTATCTCATAATCCTGCATCCCGATGACGCCTAATACCTTCTCTCCCAAGATCAGTGGGACTCCTAACCAGGATTTAGGCCACCCAGCCGGTGATTCTAAGTCCCTTTTGCGTTCCACCCAATCAGCGATGTCCCTCGCCAATAGAAGGGGTTTCTTCGTACGAATAGCATATTCTAAGAGTCCTTTGCCTGCCCGATAGCTTGGCCATTCCACCCGCTGCCCGCCCTCCACAACGAAGGGAAAGCTGATGGTGTCCCTCTCCTCATCATACAGAGCCACATAGAGACTAGTGGTGTCCATCAGACGGCCTGTCTGCTCATAAATCGCCTGCAGTAGATGGTCCAGGTGCAGTGCAGAACCAATGGCTTGCCCTATCTCGCCAAGGACCGCCAACACCTCCACGCACCGTTCCACTTCCTCCAGCAACTGGTGGTTGTTAAAGGGCCTTCCACTCTCTACCTTCTTGACGAGGGGTTCTTCAGAACCGTGCTTGTCCTGTATATCCATATCACTTCTTAACCGCAAGATCTCGAATCAACATCCAGGCTCTCTAACGGGGGCTTGAAGAGAAAATCTCTCTTACTTGCCAATTCCCTCCTCGGCCCCCATGAGAGGCAATGTAAAGCTGAAGGTGCTACCCTTTCCAGGCTGGCTCTTCACCCACACTTGACCACCATGCATCTCCACGAACATTTTGACGATGGAGAGACCCAACCCTGTTCCTCGATTCTCCTGCACCAGGGGGTGATCAACGCGGTAAAAGCGGTCAAAGACCCTCTCACAATCATCCGCAGAGATGCCGATACCGTTATCACTGACATCCACAAGTAAAAGGTTGTCCACACAAGACGCAGAAACCTCTATCCTACCTCCCAGGGGGGTATATTGACAGGCATTGGCCATAAGATTGGTGACAATCTGGGTCACTCGGTCCTGATCGCCCCACACAGAGGGTAGATCATCAGGTACATTCAAAACGAGAGCATGTTGCCTCTCCCCGATCATCCCCTCCAATGAAACAGCAGTCTGAGAGATGATCTCGCCCATATGCAAAGGCATCATTTCTAATTTGATCCTGCCCGTTTCGATGCGCGAGATATCCAGAAGGTCGCTCACCAAAGCGGTTAGCCGGCCGACATTATTCCGGATAATGGTTAGAAAGCGCCTCTGGCCCTCATTGACCTCTCCTACCGTCTCCATGTACAGAAGGTCAGTATATCCTTTTATGGAAGTCATCGGTGTCCGCAATTCGTGAGAGACAGTAGAGATGAACTCGCTCTTCATACGGTCTATCTCGGCTTCCTTGCTTATGTCGCGAAAGGCTCCTACTACGTTTTCACGCTCTTCCAGCAACACGGGCGCAAACGCAACGGAGATTGTCTTATCTCCTATTTCGATCTTGAGAGGAGTTGATGTAACACCCTCGTCAAAGCTCGCCCTACTCCCTAGCAAGGCACTTTGTATGGCAGAGATGCCCTCAACTTCGGATACATCACCCCGCTCAATCAGGTCCATTAATGTCTGCCCTTTTACCGTCTCCTCAGAGAGCCCCAACATCCGTCCGGCAGCCGGATTAATCAGCGTCACCCTGTTATCGGCATCGAAGACCACTACTCCATCGACAATGCTTTCCAGAATGGCCTCCGTCTTGCTTGACTCTGCCCACTGAGCCCGCAACATGTCGCTCACTCGCTCCGCCTGATCGGTGATCAATCGATACAGTTCGGCGTTGTTGATGGCAGCAGCTACCTGGCTAGCTGCTGCCTTGACGGTCGTTAGATGCTGCGGAACGAAGTAATGAGTTTCCGGATTAAAGAGCAGCAGGACTCCCAGAATATCTTCTCCAATCATCAGAGGCGCGCCCAAGGCCGATTTGCTCTTCCGCTCCCCGGGATATCCCTTCCAGCGCTTATCCTTGCTAACATCGCCAATGATCACCGGTCGCCTCTGTTCCATCATCCACCCAGCCAAGCCAACCCCAGGCTTGAAGGATGTCATCTCTCCACCTCTGGGCAGCGGTTTCTCTCCGCCTTTAGCCATGCGGTGAATCAGATGCCCTGTCTTGAGATCAAGAAGCATTATTGAACCATGCGTCGCCCCTACGGCCTCGGTGACCAAGTCCAACGCACGAGACAAGACGCGATCCAGGTCTAAACTGGCGCTCAGATCTTTGGCAATGCGATACAGGGCCTCTGCCCGATCCTTTTCCAGGGTAAGTTCCAGGTTAGCTTTGGCCAATTCCTCGGTCCGACGCTCAACCCGCTGCTCCAACTCCGCACTAAAACCCTTGATCTCCTCAAAAAAGCGCGCATTCTGTACAGCAACGGCTATCTGATCCGCTGCACTTCGGAGGACAAAAAGGTCATCTTCGCCGAAGGCACCCGGCTGATCGCTTTGCACGTCCAGAACACCCACTACTTGCTCGCCCACTTTCAGGGGAACGGCTAGCTCGGCCTTCGTGTCTGGTAAGAATTCGCTGGCTACATATCTCGGGTCCTGGCTGACATCGTTCACCAACAAAGGCCCACCTTTCGCGGCCACCCAGCCAACTATCCCCTCCTCACCCACCTTAAGCCGAAACCCCTGCTGCGCAATCTGCCTGCCTGCCTCACCAGCGCCTGCTCCATAGACGGCATATTCCGAGCCAGGGTCCACAAAGAAGATATGGACCTGGTAATAACCCAGGCGATCCCTGATCAATTCCACCACCTGGGAGAATAGCTCATGCGGATCCAGAATGGAGCTAACTCTACGGCTGATTTCACCTACAGCTTCCAGTTGAATCGCTCGCCGCCTCGTCTGCTCGTACAGCCTGGCATTCTCTACTGCGATGGCTGCCTGGGCAGCAAAGAGTTCTACAATCTCCACTGTCGCCTCGGAAGGGATCTGGCCATCCTGTGGATCGTCAACGGACATGATACCTAGTATCTCACCCTCGGTGCTACGCAAGGGAATAAGCAACATATCCTCAGGATGCCACTCCCCTTCACCCACTTCCTCGCGAACCTCCATGAGATCGTAGGTATCCAGCCCAATGTGCCACTCCTCCTGGCGCTCATGAGGGAAGAAATAGGACTGGCTGATGCGGAACTCGTCTCGCACCATGTTTTCGAACGCCTTCAGAGGTTGCCGAATCTCTCGTATTTCTTCGAAGAGCGCCAGGGGGATACCCGCTTGGGCTACACGGCGCAGATGTGGAGGGTCTCCCTCAACCAGACTCAGGAGCACAATGTTGAAGCCCACTGTATCACGGATGGAAAGTACTATCTCCTCAAGCAGGTCCTGCAACGGCTGGTCCGTTCTGAAGGCGTTGGTAATCTTGGAGAGGTCCGATAGTTGCTCAGCTCGTTGGCGTAGAATATCCCCCCGCCGTACCTGGGCTTGGTAACGTACAGCGTTACCTATAGCTACCGCTGCCTGAACCGCCAAGGCTTCGACAAACTCCACGTCATCCTCATCGAACGCAGCAACTTCAGGACTTTCCAGGTTTATCACCCCCACCACGTCCCTACCATAGCGGATGGGAACCGCCAGCTCGGATCTCGTTTGGGAGAGAACCTGTAAATAGTCCGGATCCTCTTCTACATCGGCCACACGCGCTGCTCGGCCTGTCTTGGCCACACGTCCTACTATACTTCCCTCCACTTGGATCTCAACCTCTTGGAGAGAATCCGCCTCCTGAACACTATAACCGTGAAGGGCTTTCAGTTGGAAACTCCTCATGATGGCATCAAAGAGACGCAGACTGCCATGAGTGGCAGCGGTGCCGTTGACAGCTTCGGCCAGCACTCGGGGCAGAATCTCGTCCATATCCAGCGTGGCATGGAGTTCCTGCCCAATCCGCTGTAGGGCAGTCAACTCGGTGATCTTCTCCCGGAGACGTTCATCGGTCAATCCAAAAAGCCGTGCATTGTCGATAGCCGAGGCGATGGTGGTGCCCACGGTAAAAAGTAGGCGCATATCATCTCTGGTGAAAGAGCCCGTCCTCTTATTGATGACGTATATTTCGCCGATACTTCTGTCATGCGTGCGCAGGGGAGCACCAGCGAACTTGGTCACACCAAACGGCCTAACGAAGGGCTTATAGGCCTTAATAATATTGGGGTCATTTTCAGCGTCGTTAGTGAAGAAGGGCCTCCCACGCTTGAAGAGGGTCTGATCGAACCCTTCGACATCGGCACTGATACGGAAGCTTTCCACCTGCTCTTGTGTTAAGCCGAAGCAACCACTGGGACGAGCAGCAAGTTCCCGCCTGACCTCGTCATAAAGCAGCAATACGGCCATCTCTGTCTGAAAAAACCTTGCCATCTCAGCTACAGTCTGGCCCAGTAGTTCATCCAAATCCAAGGTAGAACTGGCGATGATCGATGCCTGGAAGAGACCAGCCATCTCATCCACTCGCCGGCGTGTTTCTTCATAAAGTCGAGCATTGCCCACAGCCACAGATACCTGCTTGGCTATCCCGTCCAACAGCCGCACCTCGTCTTCACTGAACGCACGTCTTTCTCCCCACCACACCAACCACATTCCACCAACGATCTGATCCTGCACCTGCAAAGGGGCGAAAGTGACGGCTTGACAGGGGAATAAGCGCACAACCTCCGGATGCAGTCGAGAATCGTGCTGAGCATCGCTTGAGAACACGAGCTTACCGCTCTCCCAGGCCTGTTCCAAGAAAGGATGTCCGACCACAGGAATGACGTATTCCCGATATTGGGCCAGTCTCTCGTGTGGCACCCGATAACCCGCGACAGCCTTGAGCCCCGTCTTCAACGAGTCCAGTAAGTAGGCTGCTCCCGTATCTGCTCCTGTGGCCCGAACCATCTCTCTGCACACGCGACGCAACATCTCTGTCAAGTCCAAAGTGGAAGCCACGGCCTCACTGACCGCTCGAAAGAGCTCACTTTGCTTGAATCGACCCTGTGACTCATCATATAACCTGGCGTTATCAATAGCTATAGCCGCCTGAGAGGCCACGATCAAAAGCGTCTCCATATCCTTCTCGTCGAAGGCCCCTAGAGCGGTGCTGCCTAACTCCAACGTACCGATGAGCTCGTCTCCAATAACCAGCGGTGCGCCTATGTAAGAACGGGCGGGAAACTCCTTCTGCGGCACCTTGAGTTTGATATCCTCTCTTTCCGATACATCAGAGACAAGCAAGGGCTCCTTGTTGCTGATGATCCAACCGGTGTAACCCTCGTCTGGATAGTAAGTATAATCCCTCTCAGCCACAAACGTCGGATCTCCGCTACGACTTGCAGTGACCATAGCCCCTTTTTCTTTCTCCCAGAGACATATCTCACCCGCATCATGAGCCACCACGCGTTTAACGCAAGCCAGGATGGTATCGAGCGTGGTTCTTAGATCCAGACTGGCACTGATGGTTCGGCCTATCTCCGCGATGACACTCATCTCTTGCGCCCGCCTTTGTTCTTCCATCAAGAGGCGAGCGTTCTCCATGGCGATACCTGCGTGCTCAGCCAGGCCTTCCACAAAGGCCAGGTCATCTTCGTTAAAGGCAAGAAGCTCATCGCTCTCCAAGTTGATTACGCCGATAACTTCGTCCTCTCGCAGAATGGGCACCGCCAACTCGGAACGTGTGTCCCCAGTCACGTCCACGTAGTCCGGATCCTCTCTGACATCCGGCACCAAGGCGCTTCGACCAGTAGTTGAAACTCTTCCTATAATGCCCTTCTCAACCTCCCAAGGGTGATGGCGATAACGCTCGACAATATCGGAGGGCGCACCACGAGCAGCAACGAGCAAGAGCCCCTCCTTCCGGGGAGTGAGAGTGGCTATCATTCCAGCGGCAGCCGCTGTCGCCTCCATCGCCCTATCCAGCATCAGGTTAATCACTCGATCGAAGTCGAGAGTTGAACTCAATTCATGATCTATCTCGGCTATGGTGGCTATCTCCTGCAAGCGACGTCGTTGTGTGGTATGCAAATATACATCGTCAATAGCCAAGGCGGCCCATGTGGCCAGCATCTGCGCCAAGGACAGGTGTTCAGCAGTAAATGATTCCCCAGGACGGCTGTTCGTAGCGTAGAGAACACCAAGGATGCGATCCCGATTACTGAGAGGCATGGCCATTGCGGTCTTGGGGTTCAGCAAAGTATCGAAGGTGTTATCGAAGCGACGATCACCAGCAGTGTCCTCGACCAGCTGAGGAGGAGCGCCTTTGGCGACTTCCCTGACTGGGTGGCCCTCTAGGTCCAAGGGCGTGGTCTCGATTGTTGACGAAGGGAGGTTATGGCCCTCAACCAAACGCATAGACTCGGATGACTCATCCAGCAAGAATAGAGCTGCCCGTTCTATGGGCACATATTCGCCTAATACCTCTAACAGATGCGTGCAGATTTGATCTGGATCCGATGCTGAACGAATCAACTCACCAAGTCGATTCAAAGCGGCCAAGTCATGTTGAGCCAGAGGTGTTTCGACTGAATCATTAGCCATGTCCCGCTTTTGCTTCTTGGAGGATCTAGACATGAGCCTCCCCCTTTACTCAAAATGTCCTAAGATCCTGCTTCCTGATGACCAAAGTCAGGTCACCACAGGAAACCGAATATCTCAGGAGGTTTGCACAGCCCGACGTCTGGCTTCCGCCGCCTTCTCAGTGATCTCCATAATATCGGAGAATTGAGCGGTCTCATTGTCGATCTCGCCTATCGACATAGTCATCAAGGGAATCCGTTGCTTTTTCCCCTGAGCATCCGCCATCTCTATATATCCCCTTTCTCTATCCTTGAAAGAGTAGAACGTTTGAACCTCCTCATCGAAGCGTCGCACAATCTCATCCCTTATCTCTTGAGACTTTTCGGGGACGGTAAAGACGATGAAATCGTTGCCACCGATATGTCCCGCAAAATCATCGAGTGTGCCCAGTTTGCTCACGGTTTCATTGAGGATCAACGCAGCAAAGCGCAACACATGTTCTCCCGCTACAAACCCATACACCTCGTTGAAGGGATTCAGGCCATCTATGCCAACATATAGGACAGCCCACTCATCATCCCTGCCCAAGAGGAGTTTCAACTGTTCCTCGATCAACCCGCCGCTGGGAAGTCCCGTGGTCGCATTGGTCAAACTCTCACGTGTCGCGCGGTCCAAAGCGTTCTGCACTCTTAGCCCCAACTCCTCTAGGTCGAAAGGCTTGGTAATATAGTCGTCAGCACCCAGCTCCAGGCCAGCGATCTTGTCGCTTCGCTCATCCCTCTGGGTCAAGAAGATAATGGGAATATGACTTGTTCGCAGATGTTCACGCAACCTGCGACACACCTCATAACCGTCTATGTCAGGCAAGTTTATGTCGAGAACTACCAGATTTGGCATCTTCTCACGGCACATATCCACGGCATCCTGGCCCTGCACGGTGATAAGAGTTTCGTGTCCCTCGGCTTCGAAATAGACACTCAACATATTGGCAATGTCCAACTCATCCTCGACGATCAAAATCTTGTTCCCGCTCACGTTCCACACCTCCTCACAGACTATGTGCCCACATATTATCAGCCAGAAGGGTACAGGCGCCGATGCCTCTCGCCCCCTTCCCGGCCGTGGTGATCACTTTCCTGATAAGAGACATTTTTGACGGAGACCAATCTGTCAAGCGAAGGTATCAAGACTGTGTCCGATTCGATAATCCGTCCTGGATAAATGGTCAGATTAGCACCGAGGCGACAATGGTGACCTACACATCCCCCTAGGACTGGGAATCCCACGGGCTCTAATCGGCCGTTATGCATCGTCCTGATGGGCTTCGGCAGCAGATTGAAATCGGTAAACACGACCCCAGAGCCGATAAAAGTGTCTCGCCCCACCACACAGAGATGAAGGGTGGCGTTCTGAGCCACCATGGAGTTCTCCATAAGGGTGGTCATAAAAAGGGCAGCTCGAAAGGGCAGGTAACACCCGTCACTTACTACGCTAAGCAACACCTGGCTCCCCTGATAGATATTGACATTACTACCTATGATACTGTTGGCGATGACACAGCCAGGTCCAATTACAACATTCTCGCCAATGATCGTTGGCCCTTGGATTATGGCTGTGGGATCTATCTGACAATCTCTACCTATCTTGACCAACTCCGAGCAGGAAAGGAACTGCTGATGCTCCAGAAGGGCGCGCCAGAACACCCTCAACTTGACCCCCAACTTGGTGTCCACGTCATGTTCCATATGAGCACCTATGCTCAGGACACCGAAGGGAGAGTTGGCCATAAAGAGGTGCACCCAATTCTCGATCGAAAGGAAGGGGCGCAAGGGCACCTGAAAGACTAGGTCCCCCTCTTCCGGGACCATTGTTCTGGGCATGTCAAGATAGAACCCCTTGTCCCCTGGGGCCATGTATTCTGGAATGTGATAAAACCCTATCTCGCTCGGCAGAGTATCTATGACTAATGGCTGAGGCTTCTCGCTCACGCCACGGGGAAAGTACCAGAGATCGGCCACATATACGCCTGCCTCCTCCCTTATCCCTGCTTGCAAAGGGAGAGCATGACTGACAATGGCCTGATCCTGCCGACTAAAGGCGATTTGACAAGCCTTGCCCAGCCTATGTGCCTGCTGGAGAAAAGCCTCTATAAGGTTTTCATCGAAGAATAAGTTGTCTCGATAGACCAAGTTCTCCTTCTCGTCGGAAGGGACCTGATCGAATGATTCCACTTCCCATTCTTCGTCGCTATAGGGGGCTAAAATGTCTCTTTGATGCAGCCAAAGAGGTTTATTGAGGATCCTCAAATCTCTAGCAGTCTGATTAAAAGGCGGTATTATGCGCCCCTCCCTAATGATCACCTTTCTCATAACCGGCGCTACCTATCGAGCCCTGCACAGAGTATTTACAGTACAGCCCCCAGGAAGGGCCTCGGTCTCACACTATAAACACACTTGCACGATGAATTATCTAGGAGAAGATCCCCCCCAACAACTGCAAGATTCGATCAGGTGCAGAGTTTGCCGACGAACCCAGAGGCAGAAGATTGAGGATATTTCTTCGAAAACAGGGCCTTGAGCCTCTCCCTCCCCTGGACCGCTATTCAATAGGCCTCTTGCCGATAATAAAAGTGCAAGTGTCATCACCCCTAGCGATACACTCAGTCTCCACCACACTAAAGGTCTGTCCTCCACTCACCCAGTGCAGCGATTCCTGCAAGATGCCCGTCGCCCCATAGCAAATAGGCAATTCTGAGGACCTTCCCCAGCATACAGGACACTTATCAATGAAGTAAATAAAGTTGCGTTCATCCTCTTCTAAACGGCTGGGTTGGTCACCAAGCCTTGAGAAAGTCTCAGCCATAGTGGTTAAGCCAACCTTCATCTTGATTCCCAAAGGCAACAACCTGAAAGCCAAGTCGGACAAACCCAACATAAGTCCAGCATCCTTCAATACATACTTGAAGGTAGCCCGGCCTGCGCGCAGGCATAGCCCCCTAGCTCCCCGGCGCCCATACATATCCTCCAGCGCCTGATTAATTCCTGCAAAGTCGTCGAACCCGAATTCACGGTTGAGATTGTTCGGCGGATAGTTGTCAATCAGATGTCCCAGTCTGGCAAGGTTGAGAACAGCAGCTACGCCATTCCTGCCCATAACATCTTCGATGGCGAGAAGAAAGATACGTGCGAACTTATTCGGATAATATCTTCTCTCATCTTCTGACCATACCATCAGGCAACACCTCCAATATCTCCCAACCAAGAAAGTCCTGTGTCCTCTTGATCCCCGACCATATCATCTTAGACGCTAGCATCATCGGCCTTCGGTAGCCAAATGATCAGTCGAAAGAAAATCCAACAAGAGTTCATTGAACCACTGCGGTTCATCAAGCATGGGAAAATGCTTAGAGCCATCCATAATCACTGACCGCACATGGTCTGCACTGTCTCCCATTATCCTGGCCTGCGCCGGGCTGACTATGTTGTCGCCTTTCCCGAAGATAACCAAGGTTGGAGCTTTCAAGTCTACGACTTTGGAACGCAAATCTGTGCGGGCCAGGGAACTGATACTTTGCAGGAAAGCCTCTAAGGTCGTCTGCGAGAGATCGTGGGTTATCACCTCATACCAGCGCCGCCAGCCGTTTTGAACGAGTTTGGGGGCGAAGAGTCTAATGCCCAAGCGTACCAACAAAGGCGAATGCCACGCCAGAAAAGCTATGGGACGGTGACCTGCCAGTCTGAGCACAAAATTCAGTGAGCTACCTGCCACCGAGGAGCCCACCATAACCAGTTTCTCTACCCGCGATGGTTTGTCCAAAGCAAGGCTCAGCCCGACCGTGCCCCCCATGGAATGACCAATTATCGGGGCTTGTTGGATCCCCATGACTTCCATGAATTGATCGACTAAGGCGACGAAATCTGGCACAGTGAAACTATCCCTTGCCTTTCCCGATTCGCCAAAGCCCCAGAAATCCAGAGCGTAGGACCGATATTGCCAGGCAAGGATCTCCATTGTCTCTCGCCAAAGCCGCCAAGACTCTAGCCAGCCATGAAGCAGAATAATGGGCTTCCCTCGCCCATAAGCCTCGTAATGTACGAGCCCCTCACTTGTTACTATCGAACTCAATCTTCCCCCACAAAATACTTAAGACAATAATTCCTAGTTATGAGGACCTTTCCACAGAGAAGTCGTACAGGAAGCCCATAAATAGCCCGGACTGGTGCTGACCACTCAGAGACCGTCATACGATCTTAGCCAAATCCTCGGCAGCTCGTCTCATATCCAGAAGAAGCAACCCTAGCTTGGCCTGCTCTCGAGCCAGTACCGTAAGAACAGCCTCCTCCCCAACCTGCCTCAGAAGAACGTACCCATTTTCACCCCTGATATAGACTTGTTCCAGAATCCCACGTCCCAGCTCTCCCGCGATGCGCTCGCCCAAAGAGAGCATAGCGGCGGACATAGCTGAAACACGGTCTTCTTCCACCCCTGCCGGCAGAGAGGAAGCTATGATCAAGCCGTCTAAGCTAACGACCGCCGAGGCTTCAATATCTGGAGTACTCACTTGCAGATCTCTCAAGCGCTCCACCATCTGCACCGTCCTCGGTTTCGCCATCATCTTTCCTCCTTAGGTTAGTTTGCGTACCCCAGTACCCAGTAGCAAATTCGGGGACCAGCCTTGTAATCCCCATTAGGTCGATATCATATCCAGCTCTTCAGGCTCCCTCATAACCTTTTGCAGATTCTACTCCTCTTGAATAGAGTCTAGGATCGAGTACAGCAGCTCTAAAAGCACTTTCTTAACGCTCTCTTTGTCAACTGCGACACAAGACAGAACCTTCACACTCGGGGCGACCCTCAAGGCGATGCGCAGATCCTCCGGAGGCCAAGCATCGTCATGATCCTGCTTATTGGCCGCTATTACATAGGGGGTTGGAGAATATCTACGGAAGCGATCTGCTATTATTTTGGCCTCACGGAAGGTCTCTGGGCGTGCACTATCAACCAGCACCACAAAACCGAGCATGCCCTCCGAGAGTATCTCCCACATGAAATCAAAGCGCTTCTGACCAGGAGTGCCGAACAGATAGAGAACCAACTCCTCATCCACAGTGATGCGGCCAAAATCCATCGCTACTGTCGTTGCTGCTTTCACCGCCCGCGCGTCATCCGTGATTTTACGCTCAGTTGATACTACATCTATCTCACTGATGCTGCTAATGAACTCCGTCTTTCCAGCATTGAAAGGGCCGGTAACGACTATTTTTACGGTTTGCATGTAGAGAGCTTGCCTCTTACAGGACGTACAACTATTTCAAAACGAATGATAAGCCGACTATATCCTTTTGACCCTATCGATCAGACGAAGAATGACCCCCCGCTTTACTGGAGGTGGTGCGCTCACCCCTTTAGGCAAGGTGGGCACCCTCTCTGCCCCCTCAGGCAACACCAACTCTACCAGGCCCGCCGAGAGTAAACCGTACACGATTTTGCGTATCTGGAACTCACTCATCGAATTGGCCTGGGCTATCTTCTTAATGGTGTTACGCGGATTGATAAAGGATATCACTCTCCACTCCTCAACACTGAGGTTAATATCGCGAATACTAGCATGCGGGCGTTCTGTAAACTTCAAGGCCATGTCAAGGTCGGGCAGTTCATCCTGCAACATCTTATACTCCTTGACACGCCGACTGCCCTCCATTATGATGTTCTCTAGATTGATGGGAACGGTGATCGCCCCCTCAGCAGGGAGCCTGTTCGGTTCGAAGAGAAACGATCCATCAGTCCACGTGAAGATGAGGTACACCACATCCAAGGTATGGGAGCGGACACTCTGAACAATATCGTCCTGAGTGACGTAGCCAGCGTTGATCAATAGCAGACCTAGTTCTTTATCAGTGCCGGTCTCCGATCGAGATCGAATAACGCGAGATTGCTCGTCATTTATCTTGCCGGCCTTCTGCAGGATGACAGTTAATCCCACATCTTGTCCATTCAAGAAGGCATATACAAGCTTCCCCTCCTTGAAGAATATCCTCACCTCTTTACCCTTCCCCACAATGGTCAAAGCTCCCGTCTTACGAGCTAAGTTGACCAGGTTCAGGAGTTGGGTGATATTGAAGTCTCTCAAATTCCCTTTTAAGGCCATCTTGTGCCTCCGTCGGTTACCAGGGCTCACTCATCTCGGGCAGGTCGCGCAACGCACTTGGGCATCGCTAACAGTAAATACAGAGGTTATTATAGACTCATTCCCACCCAAAGTCAACCCAGGAAAACAGGACAGCTCAGGGGAAACGAAGCCATGATCTAGATAATCCCCCCCGTACTTGAAGAATAATGCTACTATACTTCCTAAGGAATAATAAGCTCTGCTATTTGCACTTAAATTTTAATATAACTTATACGCTTATGTCAATAGGCTAAAAGTACTACCATTGACTTCTCCACTACAACGAGCTAAAATCAGAGCAGGAGGAACAACATCGTGAAACTCAAACGAGAACTCTGTATGAATATGTTGAGCAAAATGTACGAGATCCGTTTTTTTGAGGAAACGGTGGATGACCTCTTCGCGCGAGGGTTGGTACACGGCACAATGCACCTCTCTATCGGCCAGGAGGCCTCGGCAGTGGGTAGCATCTTCGCGCTGAGGGATGAAGACTATATCCTCAGTACCCATCGTGGGCATGGTCATTGCATAGCTAAGGGTGCAGACATAAAGCTGATGATGGCCGAGTTTTTGGGCAGGGAGACTGGTTATTGCCGCGGGAGAGGCGGTTCTATGCACATTGCAGATATGGGAGGCAGAAACCTGGGAGCCAACGGTGTAGTGGGCGGAGGCATCCCCCTTGCTGTTGGAGTGGGGCTTAGCTTGAAGATGAGGCGAAGGGACGAGATAGTCATGGGCTTCTTCGGCGATGGGGCTGCAAATCAGGGTTCATTCCACGAATCCTTGAACATGGCGGCTATCTGGGATTTGCCTATAGTCTATGTCTGTGAGAACAATCAGTATGGTATGTCCATGTCGGTAAGAAAAGCCTTCAACATAGAAAACATCTCCCAACGCGCAGCCGGCTACGGGATGCGCGGGGTGACGGTGGATGGGAATGATGTGTTGGAGGTCTATGACGCGGCGACCGAGGCAGTGAAGGGAGCAAGGGCTGGAGAAGGGCCAACACTTCTGGAGTGTAAGACCTATCGCTGGAAAGGCCACTCCAAGAGCGATCAGGAGCGGTATCGCACAAAAGAGGAGATCGAGGCCTGGAAGGAGAAGGATCCCATCAAACGCTTCCGAGAAACCCTTATCAGTGAGGGGGTGATCAGCGAGGGGGAGGCCAAGCAGATTGAGGAAGAAGCAAGCCAGACTATCGCCGAAGCGCTGGAATACGCCATGGCCAGCCCGGAACCTTCCGTGGATACCGTACTTGAAGGGGTCTATGCTTAGATGAGAGAGATAACTTACGCCGAGGCGATAAGAGAAGCATTGCGTCAAGAGATGACCCGCGACGATTCTGTTTTCCTCTTCGGTGAGGACGTGGGAACCTACGGTGGTGCCTTTGGCGTCTCCTATGGCTTGATAGACGAGTTCGGAGAAGAAAGGGTGCGGGACACACCCATTTCCGAGGCGGGCATCGTGGGAGCGGCGACGGGAGCAGCTTTAGTTGGCATGCGCCCCGTGGCCGAGATAATGTTCATGGATTTCACCACCATTGCCATGGATCAATTGGTCAACCAGGCGGCCAAGATACGCTTCATGTTTGGTGGCAAGGCGAAGGTACCTCTGGTGCTGCGCACCCCGGCTGGGTGCGGTACTGGAGCAGCAGCCCACCATTCGCAGAGCCTGGAGGCCTGGTTTGTCCATGTGCCAGGCCTGAAGGTTGTCATGCCCAGCACGCCCTACGATGTGAAGGGCCTGCTGCTGGCCTCCATCCGGGATGATAATCCGGTGGTCTTTGTGGAACACAAGCTGCTTTACAAGATCAGGGGCCCGGTTCCTGAGGAGGAGTACACGATCCCCCTGGGTGTTGCGGACGTCAAGAGGCCAGGCAGGGATGTGACTATCGTGGCCACCTCGATAATGGTCCACCGCGCGCTGGAGGCCGCGGAAACCCTGACTCAGGAGGGTGTCGAAGCGGAAGTCGTTGACCCACGCACTCTGAAACCCTTCGACGATGAAACCATCACCAATTCAGTCATCAAGACGGGTAGAGTGCTCATCGTTCATGAGGCCTGCAAGACAGGCGGGGTTGGTGCAGAGATAGCAGCTCTCATCATGGACAGTGAAGCCTTTGACTATCTGGACGCGCCTATCAAGAGGCTGGCGGGCCTGGATATCCCCGTTCCCTACAATCGCACACTGGAGCGACATATGGTTCCCCAGGTGGAGAATATCGTCGCGGCGGTCAGGGATTTGATGCCCTAACGGTCGGGCATACCATAGCTCCACCCCAGTAAATCGAGGCCCACATTTCGTAGCACCACCATATCACGAGAGACACCAACATGATGCTAATGGAAGAGTTTGAGAACGAAGCGGAGGCCTTTCACCAGGAGTTGCATCGGGAATACTACCTGGCAGAGTCTGGATTAAAGGAGCAGTTGAACATCACCCCCATCTACGAACGCTACGCTCATCTCTTCGGCGAGGATGTGGTGAGGGAACTGCTGGGATTGGCCCAAGATAGGCGAGGGAGATACCTGGCTGAATTCGCTACCATTGGGTATCTGGAGAATCTAGTTAAGGGGTTGACCGAGAAGGTCAGCAACGCCATGAGACAGGCAACTACCGAATGGGAGGGGCAGAAAGTACCTTACCACAACTTGAGATCCTTGATAGCGAATGAGCCAGACCTGGTCCGTCGCCACCGTCTGGATGAATTGCAACGAGAGGTGACCGCCAGCGCCAATCCGGAGAGGGAGCAACGGCTCAGGAACCTCCACGACAAGGCTAGACATTTGGATTTCGAGAGCTATATCGCTCTCTGTGATCAACTCGGAGGCTTGCATCTGTCCCAGCTGACGGCGCAGATGCAACTCCTCCTGGATCAAACAAGAGATGTCTATTTCCACCGTTTGGAGGAGTTCTTGAGTGAGATAGAAGTGCCCATGGAAAGAGCTGCCACCTGCGACATATTGCATCTGTTTCGCGGTCGAAGCTTCGATGCCCTCTTCCCCAAAGAAGCGATGATCCCTGCTCTAACCAACACTCTTGCTGGCATGGGCATCGATCTAGCTCAGCAAGGGAACCTGGAACTGGATACCGAGCCAAGACCGCTGAAGTCACCCCGCGCCTTCTGTGCCGCTATTAGGATACCAGAGGACGTGAAATTGGTCATCAAGCCTATCGGTGGCCCAGACGATTACTCGAGTCTGTTCCACGAGGCTGGTCACGCCGAGCATTTCGCCAATGTTGATCCGGAACTGGCTTTCGCCTTCAAACGTCTAGGGGACAACTCCGTGACCGAAGGATATGCCTTCCTCTTCCACTATCTGCCTCTCAACCGTCAGTGGCTGCATCGAATACTTGGCGTCGAAGATGCCAATGGACTAGTCAAGTTCACCCTCTTTCAAAAGCTGTGGTTCCTGCGCCGATATGCCAGCAAACTGCTCTACGAACAAGAGTTGCACACCGAGATGGAGGGAGCCGAGGATAGATATGCAAGCCTGCTGGGCGACGCCCTGGGGGTGGCGATAGGGGCTGAGAACTACTTGGATGATGTGGACGATGCCTTCTATTGCGCCCGGTACTTGCGAGCCTGGATCTTCGAGGTGCAACTGCGTCGCTTCCTGGAGAACCAGTTCGGTGTTGAATGGTTCGCTAGTGAAAAGGCAGGGGAATACCTCATCTCCCTCTGGCGGCGGGGACAGGAGTTCAGCTCCGACGAACTGGCGATAGATATGGGATACGATGGGCTGGATACTGAGTACCTAGTGGAGGAACTACTCAGCGCATAAGACTTGTGACGATCCCCGATGCGTGGAAGCATCAAGGATCGTGCCTTCGGGAAAGGCCTATGGAAATCACATTTTGGGGTGCTGCCCGTGGAGTGACCGGTTCCCAGCACCTCCTTCATGTTAATGGGCGGCGCATATTGCTGGAATGCGGGCTGTTCCAGGGACATCGCGCCGAGGCCTTCGAACGAAACCGGAACTTGCCCTTCGAGGCAGAGCGCGTTGATGCCATGATCCTGTCCCATGCCCACATAGATCATTGCGGCAACATCCCCACCCTGGCAAAAGGAGTTTTTCGGGGCGACATCCACTGCACCATGGCCACCGCTGACCTGGTCTACATCATGCTACGGGACAGCGCCCACATCAATGCCAAAGATGTGGAATACGTCAACAAGAAACATAAACGTCAGGGGTTACCCCCTGTGGAGCCCCTGTACAGTATTGAAGAAGCGGAGGAGTCGCTGAACTATCTGGTGGGTCACAATTACAACCGCTGGTTTCCCGTCACTGAAGGGGTACGGGCTCTTTTCCACGATGCGGGGCATATCTTGGGCTCGGCCATCACCGTCTTGGAAATCAACGAAAAGGGTCGCAGGATCCACCTGGGCTTCACTGGCGATCTGGGACGAAAAGACCTGCCTATTCTCCGGGACCCCGTGCTGGTGACTGACACAGACTACCTTATCACCGAGAGCACCTATGGTAACCGCTTGCATGATGACATGACCCAGGTTGAGAAAGAGTTGGCCGAGGCCGTGCTGGATACCTACTCTAGGCGCGGCAAGCTTGTCATTCCCGCTTTTGCCCTGGAGAGAACTCAAGAGATCGTCTACACTCTTCATCGTTTGAGTGATGACCAAAGGATACCGCCGCTTCCCATCTACGTGGACAGCCCCCTGGCCATAGATGCCACAGAGATATTTCGCGTCCACCCCGAATGTTTCGACGAAGAGACCAATGAGTACATCCTGCGCGAGCAGGACCCTTTCGGCTTCCGAGGACTTCACTATATACGAAATGTGGAAGAATCCAAACGTTTGAACGACCTGGATGGGCCCATGATCATCATCTCTGCCGCAGGAATGTGCGAGGCGGGAAGGGTCCTGCACCA
>JBFFDV010000009.1:0-21052 GCA_041559215.1 Anaerolineae bacterium
CAGTGCCCCCATCGCAGGCAATCAGGCTCGCTCTGGGGATTTTTCGGCCCCAACCTTGCAATTATCCCCTAGAGATGATAAACTAAGAACTAGCCTTACGCAGAATCTGGCACAGGGTGGCTCGGAGCCCGTATCGTACACCAATCCCCAAGCATAGCAGCAGGAGAGAGACTGTGTCTCAAGCATTGTATCGTAAATGGCGGCCACGAACTTTTGCCGAGATAGTGGGTCAGAACCATGTGACCCAGACGCTCCACAATGCCTTGAAGAGCTCTCGCATAGTCCATGCTTACCTGTTCAGCGGACCAAGGGGAACGGGAAAAACCTCAACCGCACGTATCCTGGCCAAAGCGGTAAACTGCCTGGCCGAAGAGGACAAGAAGCCGTGCAACGAATGTCAAATGTGCCGGGCCATAGATGAGGGCAGGGCTATAGATCTCATCGAGATAGATGCTGCTTCGCACACCGGAGTGGATGACATCAGGGATCTGAGAGAAAAAATACACTTTTCCCCCAGCGAAGCGCGGTACAAGTTCTATATCATTGATGAGGTACACATGCTCTCCGGTTCGGCCTTCAATGCCCTACTGAAGACTCTGGAAGAACCCCCACCTCATGCCATCCTAGTCCTCGCCACCACGGAACCGCACAAAATCCTTCCCACCGTCCTGTCACGCTGTCAACGCTTCGACTTCCGGCCCCTTCCCTTCGAAGACATGATGGATCGACTACGAAGGATCGCCGCCCAAGAGGGATTACAGGTAGAGGACGCCGCTCTCGAGCTCATTGTCCGACAATCCACAGGAAGCATGCGTGATGCCGAGAGCCTGCTGGACCAGTTGTCTTCCTACGGACAGGGAGAGATTACGTTGGAGCAGGTGCAGACCATGCTGGGAACGGTCTCCTCCCAGGCCGTCAAGGAGTTGGTGAACCATTTGGCTAATGGCGATATGGCCGCAGGGCTGAGCCACATTGGTCAAGCCATCGCCGATGGAGCCGATGCCCGTCAGCTTAATAGGGAACTGCTCGAATATTTGGAGGGCTTGCTACTGATAAAGACAACCAACCGTGGTCCCTCCTACATCACCGAAGAGCAACGGGCGGAAATGGTCGAACAAGCGAAGAAGCTCAGCCTGGGCAGGTTGCTGAACACGATCAAGCTTTTCAGCCAGGCCACCCTGGATCTTAGGGCCACAGCCCAGCCCCAACTGCCTTTGGAACTGGCCTTTGTGGAAGCGACTCTTTCCGGAAAACCAGAGGAGGAATCCGTCCCCAGAACTTCACCGACATCGCAGAGGAAACCCTCACCTGGAGCGGCTGGGGGGAAGAAGACCACATCGGACCAGCCCAAGGGGCTCCCGACAGAGCCTGTCACACCCCAGCCCAGTGACAAAGCAGAGCTTCGAGCTGTGAGAGAAAGCTCAGCCTCGCCCACGGTGGAAGGTAAAGGTATTAGTTTGAAGGGGCTGCAGGACAATTGGACACAGATCCTAGCAGCGATAAAGGCTCGTAATATGCACGTCGAAGCCATCCTCAAGGATTGTCAGCTCACCAGGGTAGAAGGAGACGTTGTTATCGTGAACGCCCGCTATCCCTTCCACAAGGAGAAACTTGAGGACAATAGATCGAAACAGTTGGTGGAACAGGTGGTCACGACGGTCACAGGACAACCTTGCCGCATCAAGTGCATCCTGGCCCCTGAGGAGAACAGGGAAAAACCCAGAGACATGGACAAGATTCAAACGGTTGCCGATGATCCTGTGGTAAAGGCAGCTCTGGATCTGGGGGCCGAGATTGCCGATGTACAGTGAATCAGCATCTTGATCCAAGACCAGCTAAAGGGTAGAGTGCGACGGCAAGATTGTCCGGCTGGAAGAACCAATTGCGATAGATAGACTCAAAAAGGAGCATAGACAGTGGCCAAAAGAAAGAAGACACCGTTCAAGCCCCAAAGCGGGCCCATGTTAAAACAGGTACAGGAATTACAGGCCAAGATGCTGGAAGCTCAGGAGGCTTTGGGCGAGCAGACGGTCACGGCGTCTGTAGGCGGCGGAGCTATCACGGTAGTGATGACGGGGCATCACAAGCTACAATCGATTGAAATCGCTCCTGAGGTGGTTGACCCCGACGACATAGAGATGCTGCAAGACCTGATCGTAGCTGCCGTCAACGAGGCCTCGGAAAAGGCAGGGGAGCTGGCAACACAAAGCTTAGCCGGCCTGACAGGCGGACTCGGGATACCGGGTTTGATGTGAGATGCGACCAGTCCCCAAGCCCGTAGAACGTCTCATCGTGGAGCTAAATCGTCTGCCGGGTATTGGCCCAAAGACCGCCTCGCGCCTGACCTTTTACTTACTGCGATCACCGCGCGAACAAGTTCAGGCTCTTGCGGAGGCCATCGGAGAGCTTCAAGAGAAGATCGTTACCTGTTCGGTGTGCTTCAACATTGCGGAAGCAAGTCCCTGCCCCATCTGCAACGACAGAGAACGAGATCGCTCCCTGATCTGCGTAGTTGAGGAACCCCTGGATGTTCTGGCCATTGAAAAAACAAGGGGATATGACGGTCTGTATCATGTGCTGCATGGTGCCATCTCACCCGTAGAGGGTATAGGCCCCGAAGATCTAAAGATAGCAGAACTGATACAGCGTCTGCGCGGCGCTCCGGTGCAGGAAATCATCCTGGCCACCAACCCTAATCTGGAGGGTGAGTCCACAGCCATGTACATCTTCCGACAACTCGCTCCTCTAGGAGTACGGGTGACCCGATTGGCCCACGGCTTGCCTATGGGAGGTGACCTGGAATATGCTGACGAGATAACTCTAACCCACGCACTGGAAGGCAGAAGGGAAATGTAACATCGAGCCTTGGGGAGAACCCTGACATCCGTGAATAGACAGCGGACATAAATGATCGATACTCACAACATGATGTAGAGTGCAAAGGGAGAAGAAGCATTTGGGAGAACTTGGCCAACTACTACGCGAAGCCCGGGAAAAGCAGGGCTTGTCCATTGCAGAGGTTGAAGAAGAAACTAAAATACGCCAGGCACAGATAGCAGCTCTGGAAGAGGAGAATTACGCAGAGCTTCCCGCCGGAATATATCGTAAGGGCCTCCTCCGTAACTATGCCCTGTTCCTGGGACTGGATCTCAAAGACATCATGCCTTTATACGGCGGGGAAGAGGAAGAGGTTGGCCCGACCGCCCCTGTGGCCGAGGGTTTCGAACCGCCGAAAGGCATGGCTGTATCATCCTGGCTATTCATAGACCTATTCCTGGGAGTACTGATAGTCGCTTCCATAATAGTCGTAGGACTCCTGGCCTACAACCGCCAATACATAAACCTCCCCTCCTCACCACCCACGCCGACCCGCCAAGCCAGCCTGGCTTCCCCCGTTCTGGTATTTACTCCTACTGATACCCCATCTCCTACATCCACGCCGACGGAAATACCGTCGGGACGGCTTCAGGTCGATGTGGAGATCATCGCTCGAACCTGGCTAGAGGTCACCGTTGATGGTGAATCGGCTTTTCGGGGCCTCATCGAGGCAGGCACTAATTGGTCCTGGTTCGCTCAGGACAGCATCGCCCTGCACGTGGGTAACGCCGGTGGGGTCCTGGTGACGCTCAATGGGCAGGAACTGGGACCCTTGGGCGAGCAGGATGAAGTAGTGGACATTGAATGGACCTGGGAGAGCCTCCAAGCTACACCCGAGCCCCTCCCCAGTGGCACGCCGTTAGTTACCCCCACAATCGCTGGTCCGGCGCCAAGCGCAACCTCCATACTCGTCACACCCACCATCACCGCCACTACTGTTATAACGCCAAGCGCAACCCCTTGAGGTCCATGAGCCGCTTCTATCTACTCTCGCTAGGCTGCCCCAAGAACACAGTGGACTCGGAAGGCATGAGGGAGCTACTCCGCCATGCCGGTTATCAGCAAACCGACGATCCGGAAGAAGCGGAGATCCTCATCGTCAATACCTGTGGGTTCATTGACCTAGCTAGGGAAGAATCTCTGGCCGCCCTAAAAGATTTAGGCCAAATCAAGGGACCAGATCAGCACCTTATCGCTGCGGGATGCATGTCTGAACGATATGGCCTGGAAGTGGGGCAAATGGTCCCTGTGCTGGACGGAGTCATTGGCACGCGACGATGGAAAGAGATAGTTCCTCTCGTAGAAAGCCTGCTGAGGGATCCGCAACCGGGCAAGGTATGCCAGCTGCCACAGCTAGCACCTCCGCATTCCCCGGCCCACCCTTTGCCTCGGAACTGCCCCGGCACGGCAACCGCTTATGTCAAGATCGCCGAGGGTTGTAACGCCCCATGTGCCTTCTGCGCCATCCCGCAGATCAAAGGGCCCTTTCGCAGTAAGCCGAAGGAAGCAGTACTGGCCGAGGTCCAAGAACTGGCTCAGCAGGGGATTAGGGAGATCATTCTAATCGCTCAGGATACCACCGCCTATGGTCGCGACTGGGGAGAGAAGGACTCCCTGTCCTCCCTCATCAAGGGCATCCTGGAAGCCGTGCCCGATCTACCTTGGCTACGCATCATGTACACTTATCCTCAACATATCACCCCACAGCTCATTGAGACCATGGCCCTCAAACCCCAAGTATGCCACTATCTGGATCTGCCGCTTCAACATGCCCATCCTCAGGCTTTGCGGCGTATGAACCGTCCCCATCAAATGGACCACATTCACTCGCTCATCGCCCGCCTACGAGGGGCCATGCCCGACATAGCGTTGCGCACTTCCTTCATCGTCGGCTATCCAGGCGAGACAGAGGAAGAGTTCCAGGCCCTGCTGGAGTTTATGAGCCAAACAGCTTTCGACAGGGTAGGCATCTTCACCTACTCTCAAGAGGAAGGGACAAACGCCGCCAGACTGCCCGGACAAATCCCTCAAGGGATCAAGGAGGAACGTTACGAGCAAGCCATGGCCTTGCAGCAGGGAATCTCTTTGAGGAAGAATCAGCAGTTCATCGGCCGCGAATTGCAGGTCCTGATAGAAGGGGTGGGCAATGGCATCAGTGTGGGCCGCTCTTACAGAGACGCCCCAGAGGTGGATGGCGTAGTAGTGGTGCACGGAGAATCGCCGGTAAACGAATTTGCTGCCGTGCGCATCACAGAGGCGCTGGAATATGACCTAGTTGGTTATGTCAAATAACAGGTCCACAAGATAACTACGTTGCCAGTTCGAAGACCGGAGAGATAGCAAACAGAGGCCTCTTTCCTCTCAGGCCCAGGCAGTAACTCGATCACAATCTCACTCAGTTACCCGCATCCGACGCCCGGCTATCGCCTTATAAACGATCGCAACCAAGAAAGCGCAAGCGGAGGTGAGGATGATGGTCGCTCCCGAGGTGAGATCGAGTATGTAGGATAACCAGAGACCCACGGTGGTAAACACGGTGCCCAAGATGACAGACATGACCATCATCCTCTTGAGGTTTGAAGTGAACTGTCCGCTGATCGCCGCCGGCATCGTCAGCAGCGCAATCACCAGGATCAACCCCACTACTCGCATCAACATCACCACCGTCAAAGCGATGAGGCAGAGCAACAAGATGTAAATCGCATCAACTGGCACGTTGCCCGTGGTAGCGAAGGTTTCATCGAACGAGATCGCTAACAACTCCTTGTCGAACACGGTTACTAGAGCGATAATCACGACATCGAGCAAGACCATAATCACCAGGTCGGCTCTGGGCACCGTGAGGATGCTTCCGAACAGGTAACTCATCAAGTCAACCACATACCCCGGAGACAGATCGACGAAAAGGATACCGAGGGCCATGCCCACAGCCCACATCATACCGATAACGGTATCGGCGCGCTGCCGGGTCTTGCGCTGCACCGCACCCATCGCTAGGGCGGCGCCCACGCTGAACACGATGGCGCCTAAGATAGGGTTGGCTCTCAAGAAGTAGCCCAGCCCGATGCCACCATAAGCGGCGTGGGCAATGCCGCCGCTGATAAAGACGATACGATTGACGACGACGTAAGTGCCGATGATGCCACAAGCAATACTGACCAATACTCCAGCCATCAAGGCTCGCCGCATGAAATCAAGCTGTAATACGTCAATCATCTATCCACCTCCTCCGCAGGGTGGTGCTCGAAGACACGATGGGGCATGCCGTGGGCGATCAGATCGACCGGACAGTGGTATGCTGCTTCCAGCATCTCCGGTGTGATCTCCTTAGAGGCATGATAAATCAAACGACGGTTCAGGCAGGCGACAGTTTTCACATATGAGGAAACGACGCCGATGTCGTGGGATACCAAAATGATCGTGACCCGCTGGTTGATTTCCTGCAAGAGTTCGTAGACGTTGCCCACAACCCGGCTGTCTACACTGGCAGTAGGTTCATCCAGTAGCAGGATCTTCGGGTCGGTCGCCAGAGCCCGCGCGATATACACCCGCTGCCGCTGCCCACCTGATAGCTCCCCGATCCGGCGGTCCTTGAATTCCAGCATCTCAACCTGGCGCAAGGCCTCGGCCACCAGGTGTTTATCGCCCTCCGTATAGCGCCGCAATAGCCCACGCGGGCCTAGGCGTCCCATCATGGCAATCTCCCACACACTGATCGGAAAGTCGCGGTCGAACTCCATGTACTGGGGTACGTATCCAACGAATCGCCGGCCCTCGCTCGCGCTGTGCCCTAGGATGCGGACTTGCCCATGAGCAGGTTGGATCAGACCCAGCATTACTTTGAGCAAGGTCGTCTTGCCACCACCGTTGGGGCCGATAATGCCCAGAAAGTCCTGCTCGTAAAGCGCGAGGTTGATATCCTCCAACACCGGCAGTCCATCATACTGCACCCAGACGTCTTCTAACTGGATCACTTCGAGCTTCGCTGACAACACTGTATCCCCCTAGTAGATTTTTGACCTAGTTCTCACTATTGGTCCGCCAGCACCGTGGCGAAGGTATCAGCCACGCGCTGTAGGTTGCTCAGCCAGTCAGGCGCCAACGGGCTGATCAGCAATACACTCCCGTCTATCTCCTGGGCAATAGTCTCCGCGCTCTGCGTGCTGAACTCAGGCTGTGCAAAGATGACCCGGATATTGTTCTCCCGCGCTGTCTGGATCAAAGCGGCCATCTCTGCCGCGCTCGGTTCACTGCCCTCAATCTCGATAGGGATCATCTCCAAGCCATAATCCCGTGCAAAGTAAGACCAAGCAGGATGGAAGACCATGAGGCTCCGATTCTGAAGGCCAGACAGGGCCCCTCGAATGGTAGCGTCCAGCTCGTCAAGATCAGCCAGAAAAGCCTCCAGGTTTGCCCGATAGAAGCTCTCATTGCTCGGGTCCACCTCGACCAGGCTCTTGTATATCGTTTGGGCCTGAATCTTAACCAGTTTAGGCGATAGCCATATATGCGGATTGGTGCCGCCGATGCGCTCGATTCCCTCAGACTGATCCACGATTAGCACATTCTCGTTCGCGGCGGCGATCCGCTCCATCCAAGCTTCCTCGAAGGGCACTCGGATACGCGCGTAAATCTGTGCCGCGCCTAGCTCCTCAATCTGGCTGGGCCTTGGCTCGTAAGTTGCCGGGCTGAAACCCGGGGGAACCATGACGGATATATTGGCCCTATCCCCACCTATCCGCTCCCAAAAATACTGTTGAGGAAGAATGCTAACCGTGACATTGACACCCCCCTCCGGCGGCAAAGTTGCTTCCGGAGCTGGCATCCCACAAGCTGGAAGCAACAGCACCAAAGTCAAGGCTAGAACCTCATATCTCCTCATCAGCGCCTACCTGCACACCCCCCAGCGATCCCACGTCATGTGCCCACTTCGACGACATTCTTCCCGCCGTGATGGTTGGAATCCCTTACTCTTCAGGCAATTCTCCTGATGACGCAGGCGTGTCTTCTTGGCATGTTGGACAGAGGCCCACCAACTCCAGTAAGTGGGACTCCACAACAAAGCCCGTGCGCCTTCCCAACTGTTCAATTAATTCCTTCAAGCCAAAGCAGGGGAAATCGACCACGCGATGACAAGCTTGGCAAACCAGATGGTGTCCATTCATCTCATCCGCCCGAGCATAGGCGCGACACCTCCCCTCGAGATGTACACGCCGTACGAAGCCCAGTTCACTGAGTAAGTCCAGCGTCCGGTAAACGGTGGTGAATCCCAATCCAGGGTAGATCGTGCAACCTCTCTCCAGGACTTGTGCCGGCGTCAGGTGTTCATTACCTTGCTGGATAACCTGCAACACGGCAAGTCGCTGCGGGGTCAACTTGTATCCATGGGCCCTCAGGGCGCGGGCCATTTCCGTACCTCTTGGCCCGTTCGCGCCGACGTAATTGAAAATTGTTTTCATTTGCGCAAACCATACCAGAAATTCGCGCCTTTGTCAAGATCAAGCCGTCTCTACCCATAAAGAAACAGGGTGCCGAGTCTTTTCACCCGACACCCTGGCGAATCACGCGAGTATTGAACCGATCGTTACTCGGTCAAATACAACGAGTATTCGTAACTCGCTATCTCTGTCGTCGAAGGGGCCAAAGCCGCGACGACCAGCACCGCCCCATTCACCTCATCCCCAAAGTTCTCTATCACTAGTCGCCCCTCTTGGGTCTCCCCTAACTCCATCTCCTCGACAGTCGTTCCCGCCCCAGTTTCGATCACCTGTACGATCCACTCCTGCGGCAGGATATTGCTGGAGTGGATGAAACCTTCAGCCTTCCAACCACCAGGCGTCTCCGCATCGTGGAAGTAGCCGAGTTCTGGGATGGCAATATCATCAACACAAAGGCCTGGGTCGTTGTAGGCATCATCGGTTATATACTCGAAGCGGATCATCACCTCTTGACCAACGTAGTGGCTCAGGTCTATCTCTTCCTTAATCCAGATGGCCTCATCTCCCCCGCCGCTGACACCCGTGTAGGCGTGGCCAAAGCTATTGCCATACGGATTGGTGTCAGTAGTATATCCGCCTGGCAAAATGTCCCAGGTTCTGCCGCCATCGGTGGAGACCTCAACATAGGCATAGTCGTAATCGTCCTCGATATCATACCAAAGCCAGAACTCCAGGGTGGCCTCCTCGAGGTCACTGAAGTCAAACCCCCTGGTCAGACTCATGTTGCTCACATCCCCTCTGTTAGACCACCACTGGTACTGACCGCTATGGGGATCGTTATCGACCAGCTTGATCTGAGTTGAGCCAGCGAACTCTATGGCCAAATCTCCACGGCCAGGTCTCAACTCGATGTAATCGGCCGCGTATTGATGAACTGTGCTGGAACGGCTATCCGGATAGTGACCAAGAGACTGGTCAACGGCCACCGTATCGTATAGCTCTATGCCCTCATAGCCGTAACGTCCATCTCCCAAGTCCGGATCATTCAAATAGTTGGCTATTAGCCAGTCTTTAAATACGTCATGGGAGGTGATATCGAATCCGTTGGCGGCCAACACCTCGTCAAATCCGGCCATTCCATCAGCCTGTGTGGCACCAAGTTCCTGCACCAGTTCTGCACCGAAGCGCTCAGTGAAGTAGTACATAAAGAGGAAAGATGCATCGTAGTAAACGCCAGCTTGCTCTATCTCATCCGCCCAGGCGGTGAGTTGTGTGTCGGGCTCGGCTAAGAAAGAAAAGGGCCAGAGCTCGTAACCGTTGAGACTCTCAGCGGTCTGGGCAGAGCCCTCATTGACCCATGTATCGTCGTTGGGATCGATGTTCCAGTGAATCATGTGTTGAAACTCGTGGGCCAAGATACTGTTGTATACATCATTGCCCGGCGCTATGAAGGATGCATTAATGTACATTATCTCTTTCTCGTTGCTGAAGGGGTTTACCACGCTGGGATACTCATCATTACTGGAGTAGTAACCCCCGACGCTGGGAAGGTTCGCATTAAGTACGTGGATATGAATGTCATTGTCCACTCCAGGGCTCCACTCGGAACCGAAATACCGGCGGTTGGTGGGATAGATATGTTCCTCGAACTCATGCGCGGAAGCTTCTATATCTTCCTGATTGAGCTGTAAGCCGTCCTCCACCCAGAAGTAGGCATGGGGAGTGGCGTAGCGCAGGGTAGCTTCGATGGTGAAATACGTATCTGACAGCGCCTCGTCATTGATCCAAAAAGTCTCGCGTTGCCCTAACTCATAATGCGGGGTGGTCTCATTGATCACCCGGGGTATGGGGCCGGCGTCTTTCAAGCGCTCGGTAAGTGAGTAGAGATCGCGTGCAGGAATTGTCGTTTGGCGAAGCAATTCAACCGTCGAAATACTCTCCTCGCTTACCGGCGTACGCACCACCGTCGGCGTGATCTCTTCCCGCACAGGGGAGGGCAAGGAAGAGACAACGTCCGTGATGATCACCATCGAGGCCAAGAGGATGTCAAAAGCCAGACAAACACAAAGACACAAGGCCAGAGCTACCAGAGCTGCGATTAGCTTTCGCAAAGATGGTTCCCTTCAGCTATCTCACGGCGACTCCACTATCACCGGTACCTCGCAAGGACCGGGATAGTTGCCATCAATGTTAACCACAGTTAGTCGCAGCGTAACAGGCCCTGATAGACCATCGGTGTTCCAGACGACAAGAAGGCCGTCGTTCACGGGGGAATACTTTAGCTGATCTATGACGTGGTACTCGGCAGGGCTATGGCCAAAGCCGAACTCGACCTTGTAGAACTGGAACTGATCGATGCTAGCCCTTCCTTTGACCTCAACCACTCCTCGTACAGTCTGATTGGCCCCCGGTGAAGTGATCCTGGACCCCTGGTCCGGACAGGCAGCGGGCACCACCAAAGGGGTCGGGGTCACCTCTGGAGTCGGGGTCCAAGGAGGGGTGGGACGGACAAGCGGCCCCCTCGTCGCGATAGGGGTAGGAGTTGGCGGCACGGGGGTATTGGTAGGCGTGGGGAGAACCAGCGGAGGCTGCGGTGTGTTGCTGCTAGCAACAACATTGAGAGAAGGAGCTAGGTAAAAATCCACAAAGGCTATCAGACTTACTATCACCAGGAGGCCCAGGATGGTAAAAGTGGCCCGGTAAGCCTTACCGGTGGCTACCTCTTTCTCAATGGTGAACAAGGAAGCCCCTCTTTCCTTCCTAGCGAGATAGATGACTCTCAGGTACACTAGGATGGTCAGAGCGCAACCGAGATATACCCAGATGGCAAAGTTGTCAATTACCTCGATCAATACGGTCATACGTGTATCCGAAGAAGCGCGGCTAATTCTATCACGATTCAGGTAGGTTGTCAAAAGGGGAACGAAGGAGACGATCTCTTCATTCCCCTTGATCCCTATCCCCTGCAACAGTGCAAGGTATGCTAGATTTTGCCGATAACCCCCTTTATCAAGAGACCAAGTTTGGGCACCACCTGCCTGCCAGCCTCCAAAACCTCCTCGTGCAGGCCCACCTCATCTGAACTTTGATCCTCTTGCGGAACGTCCTCCCCCGGTATCACATTGCTGATGTGAGAGACGCCTAACACTCGAATCCCCTGGTGGCGCGCAACGATCACCTCGGGCACCGTGGACATACCCACGGCATCTGCTCCTATGAGCCTCAGGAACTTGACATCGGCCGGCGTCTCAAAAGTCGGGCCCGCAGACATAACGTACACTCCCTGGCGCAATTCCAGGCCCAATTCCTCGGCCACCGAGAGCGCTATCTGGCGCAGTGTCACA
Organism: Anaerolineae bacterium; assembly: GCA_041559215.1. Classification (GTDB taxonomy): domain Bacteria; phylum Chloroflexota; class Anaerolineae; order UBA7937; family B3-Chlor; genus JBFFDV01. Next base: position 11,660 of record JBFFDV010000009.1, read on the forward strand.
TCATAGGCAGCCGACATGTCCACAAACCGAGGCCCGAGGCGAGGATCATTGGGACCCCAAAGGGGGTTGAACCCGGCCATACCCACTAGATTGATATGATCGGAAATGAGCATCAAGTCGCCAGCCTTGAAATTCGCCCTCAGTCCACCAGCGGCATTGGTGATGATCAGAGTATCTATTCCCAAAGCATGCATGACGCGCATAGGGAAGGTAATACGCCGAAGAGAATGACCTTCATAGAAATGAGTTCGTCCACGCATAAAGGCCACCTCTTTGCCTGCCAGTTCCCCAAGGACTAACTCGCCAGGATGGCCTTGCACGGTCGTGGGCAGGAAATGAGGGAGATCTTCATAAGGGATAGATTCTGCCCCTCCTACTTCATCCGCCAAGGAGCTAAGCCCTGACCCAGTGACGATACCGACGGTCGGCTGATAATGCGTCTGCGCCTCGATATAAGAGGCGCTCTCCTCTATCTCGTTCCAACCATGAGACATTTGGTCCACAACCAACAAGCCCTCCAAAATAGTCTAAAGCTTATCCAGCAATGCTCTCTTCTCTTCCTCGAACTCCTGATCGGTAATAATCCCCCTCTTGCGCAGTTCGTCCAGTTCGGCGATGAGCTCAGGTATGTCCCCAGCGGCAGGGGCTTCCTCGGCCAAGACCCGGCTCGCCCTCCCTTCAAAGATGTCGAGCTGGCTCAGGCCTTCCTTCTGATTCAGCATCTCCGTCTTGAACTTGACGGGGCGAGCTATGCGCTTGAATAGATTTATCCCTATCTCGCTAGCGGTGAGTATCTGCAAGTCTCCGTAGTTCAACATCCTGCCCAACGCTGACTGCTCCAGAACCACATCGTTGACCTTCTCCAGAGAGGAATCGATGGAATGCTTGTTGATGATGCCCTCTAGCTGAATCACCCTGCGGTTGGTGATCACATACTGCTCATTCCACCAGTTCAGAAGGTCAACCATGATCCTCCAGAAGGGGAAGACCAAAGCAAGCAAAAGCACCAGAGCCACCCCGTCTAAGGGGGTAACAAGGGCCAGCACCACGGTAATCAAGAAGATGAGTACTGAGACCAGGCTCCACAACACCAGCTTGGGCACTATGACCAGCGAATGCTGTCTGGCCTTGAAGACTATCTTCTCCTTCCGGCCCATCAACCCTTCCAAGTATCCCATTCCGCTAACCTCCTCCTACGTTAATATTGGCGCTCTTCAGGCGCCTGCCGAGCAACACCTTCTTCTCGGAGCATACCCTTCTACTTCGCTCTAGGGTGTGATTCGTCGTATACCTCTCTCAAGCGCTCACTGCTGACATGAGTATATATTTGAGTAGTCGAAATGCTAGTATGCCCCAACAGCTTTTGCACATTGATCAGATCGGCGTTGCGGTCCAACATGTGAGTAGCAAAGGAATGGCGCAAGGTGTGGGGTGCTACATCAGGAGACAACCCTGCCTTCTCGACATATTCCTTAAAGATGAGCCAAAGTCCTTGGCGAGTAAGCGGCTCCCCTCGCATGTTGAGGAAAAGGGTCTTCTCGCCGGTATCTTTCAGGAGTTGGGCCCTCGCCTTCTCCAGGTACTCTCGCAAAGAAGCTACAGCTTGAGGATGCATGGGAATAACGCGCTCTTTAGCTCCTTTACCCCAACAGCGAACGGAGGCCGAGGCCAAGTTGACATCGTCCACCTTCAAGGATACCAGTTCGCTCGCTCGCATACCCGTAGCGTAAAGAAGTTCCAAGATAGCGCGGTCTCGTATCCCCTTAGGAGTGGACGACTTCGCAGGCTCGGCTAGCAGCCTGTTCACCTCCTCAACGGATATAGGCTTGGGTAGGCGCTTCTTGACCCTGAGAGAATCCAACGTCGCTGTCGGGTCATCCTTGATGATGCCTTCAGCGACAAGAAAATGAAGGAAGGACCTGAGCGCCGCAATTTTGCGAGCTGCGGTAGCAGCCGCGTATTCACGATCGCCCTTTAAATACATGATATAGGCAATGATGTCGTCCTTCTCAACCTTCTCCCAAAGGCCCTCATCAACCTCGCCATACCGCTTTCGGAAGTATCCCCTGAACTGGGTCAGGTCTACACGATAGGCAGATATCGTATTCTCCGAACACCCTCTCTCAGCGGCCAAGAATGTAAGGAACTCGTCTATCCTCCGCACTACACCCTCTCCCTCGATTCCTAGTTGAAAGCAAAGCTACCTTTTGGTAATTGTACCACAACTTTCCATAAAATAAAAACTACAGTATCAGCATCGCGTCGCCAAAACTATAGAAGCGATATTCGCACTTGATAGCCTCTCGATAAGCTCTCTCCAGCAGCTCCTTGCCAGCGAAGGCCGCCACCAACATCAAGAGTGTAGAGCGAGGCAGGTGAAAGTTAGTAATGAGGGCATTAACGACCCGAAAAGCATAGCCAGGGTAGATGAACAGGTCCGTCCACCCCGCGAATGGTTCGATGATATCCGCATCTCTGGCACTCGGACCATGGGCCGCCGTCTCCAAGGCCCGCACGACGGTGGTACCAGCCACTATGACCCGTCTCCCTTCAGTCTTGGCTCGATTGACGGATTGAGCCATTTCAGGTGTGATATGGCAATACTCCGTGTGCATTTGATGGTCTTCAAGCCTCTCCTCTCTCACCGGTCGAAAGGTATCCGGACCGATGTGTAGGGTAAGGAACGCAAACTCTATCCCCTCTGCCTCCAGGTCACCCATAAGCCGAGGCGTGAAATGCAAGCCCGCCGTGGGAGCAGCCACCGAGCCATTCTTGCGAGCATAGACAGTCTGGTAACGCTCCGCATCCTCCAAACTCTCATGGATATAAGGTGGCAAAGGCACTGATCCCAGTTGTTCCAGGAAGGGCTCGACCTCATGCTCAAACCTTACCAGCCTGCCACCAGCCGGGGTGCCGTTCAGTATCTGGGCCCGCAGGGTTGGAGTTGAAGCCGTGCCATCCCTGCTTAAGAACTCGACCTGTCCTCCCACCTTTACGCGACGCCCCTTTATCAGTGACTCCCAGAGTCTATCCTCCCTCTTAACAGTGAGAAGCAACTCCACCTTGCCACCCGTAGGGACTTTCCGACCAAACAGGCGGGCAAGGATGACACGACTGTCATTACAGACCAGGAGATCGCCAGGGCGCAAGTATTCCCCGATCTGACGAAACCGCCTATGAGTGATGCTCCCGTCCTCGCGATGGAGGACCATCAGACGAGAGGCATCGCGCGGCTCTGTGGGCGTTTGCGCTATGAGATGGGTAGGTAACTGGTAATCAAAGTCGGTGGTTTTCACTTCCTGAACAGCCAGATGATGAGATTCAAAAGTATAGTAGCCAGGATGCTAAGCACTATGCCGCTCATGAGGGGAAAATAGCAGGATATATTCCTCCATTCAATATTGATGTCACCAGGGAGTCGCCCCAAGAAGGGAACCCTCCCGAGTACCATAAGTAGCAGGCCCAAGATCACGAAGATCGCTCCGAATAGAAGCAGCATCTTACCCATCGTTTCCATCAGAGTCTCTCCTCGCCGGTCCACCCTCGTCGACGATAGATGTAGAGGAAGTCATACAAAGGCTGCTTATCCGTCCAAGGTAGATCCAAGCGCTCATAGGCATCCGAACCGTCCAGAAATCGCGCTCCAGCAATGATCAAATCCGGCTGTCGCCACATGATATAGTCGAAATCGAACTTCTCATGTCCGGGCACGCCCTGCCCCATGGTCTCAATCTTCAGATGAGCAGTATGCACATCATTAACCCCGAACATATCCAGCGTCCGCAGGTCAGAGTAGTATGGGATCTGTCCCGCCGCGTCCACAGCTATGAAGGTATCCGTGGGAACGTTATCATGCAGCCATTTGCCCAGCGCCACCCGCGCATGGGTAGCCCTGGCTGCCTGGAAACGAACGACGAATAACTCGTACTCTCCATCGAGGGATGAGAAGTTGAACAGGGCCAGAAGCACCACAGCCAGAGCAGACAACGCTGCCCACCGCAGAATAAGAAGGGCCCTGGGAGAGTTCGTGACCCTCGCCACCCACTGCCGCAAACTCTCGTAAGCTTCCACCAAGCCGGTGGCTACCAGAACGTAGACTGCAGGCAGTATCGGTACGAAAAAGCGGCCCACAGACCAATCTCCACCGACATATACTATGTAAGAAGTAAAAACCAAGACCAGGGCCACGAGAGAGGTGAGCCAGAAGCTAAACTTCCTCTTCAGCAAGGGCACAAGAGCGAATAAAGGAAGCAGCCAACTGAGATGAACATTGACAAACGTGTGCAGATGCAGTAAGCCTCGCTGATGTTGGGCCTCGGTACCCCTCACGGTAACTTTGGCATAGAAAGTATTGGGCAGAAGAAAGCCATAATAGTAATAACGCCACAGGAAATAGGGAAGGTATAAACCCAGAAAAACCCCAGTCCGGGCTACATCTGCCGAAGCGAGGAGTCTCCTCTGCACCAGTAGCCGAGCAAGAGCTTGATGAACCACAACCACCCCCAAGACCAGCACCCCCTCGGGCCGAGTCATGGCGGTCAAAGCTAGGAGAACCCCGGACAACAAGCCGGGCTTCTCATTCTTCCATTCCCAAAGATAGGAAGTCATTGCGGCCAACACCAAAAAAGCGAACATGGACGTCTCCATGCCACTCACGGCCCACAGGGCGAAGGAACCATCAAGGGCCAAAAACAGGACAGCGATGACAGGCAGCGGGGAATCGCGCACCGAAGTGAGATCGAGAAACCGATATACCAGCCAAAGGGTCGCGAAGCTGAAAAGGGCTCCCAAGCCGATAGCTACTGGAGACGGCTCAAACCCCAGGCGTATGAAAATGGCCAATATAATAGTCCACAAGAAGTTGGTATATCCTTCAACTCGCTCCCCAACGTTGAATACTAGACCGTCTCCGCCCACGAGATTCTTAGCATAGCGAAAGGAGATATAGGCATCATCTATGGCATCGGAGCCCAAGGCGCGATAGTAGAAAGCCTGGTGGGCCAGGAGGATGAGACAAGCTAGGAGAAGATAGGTCAAGGGATGGGTCAGAACCCTCAGTGGCCTTCCCAGCGGCTTGCTAATCATGAGCACCCTCCGCCGGCAAAGGGGAGATTTTCACGCCAGAATATCGTTCCCATTCGCTGTAAACACAGCCGCAATACTGCTGGCGATACAAGTTGTGCTCGTTGGTGAGGCGTCCCCTCTCAGACCAACCGCGGCGGAGGTTCTCAAAATAGAACTCCACTCCATACTCACTAGCCGCCCTCTCGCCAAGCTCCCGTAGTAAACCTTGATCCTGATGCGGGCTAATGAGCAGAGTGGTGGTAATAGCGTCAAAGCCCTCCTGGGCAGCCACCCTCGCCGTACGCATCAAGCGCATCTCATAGCAAAGCTGACACCGTTTCCCATGGGCCTCATTGCCAGCCACCAAGCGCAGGAATTGGATCATCTCATACCCATCCTCCCGAACAAGAGGCAAACCTACAGATTCAACATATTCCTCAAAGCTGGCCCGTCTCTGCTCATGCTCACTGAAGGGATGGATATTGGGGTTGTACCAGAAGCCTGTAACTTGGAAACCTTCTTCTCGCAAACGGTTGATGGTATAGGTCGAGCAGGGGCCACAACAGACGTGGAGAAGGATACGTCTGCCCTCCCCCACCCTTCTCTCCTGCTTCCTCTCCGGTTTTGGAGGCAACTCAACCGCATAAGATAACTGAATGGTTAAGGGATCCTCACCCGCCCTAGTAGCCACCCCTTGGGCAAGCAACCTTTGCGCCTTCTCTAGCGAGCAGGGAGATAGCTCTCTGCCCTCGCTGTCCAAGACCCGTATTCTATCCATCGCCCCGTATCAAGACAGGTTACAAAAGCCGCGCTTGTGGTGGCTCCTTATCGTAGGCGATACCCAGATGCTCATAGGCCAGCCTGGTGGCCACTCGGCCTCGAGGGGTGCGGTCTATGAAGCCTAATTGCAGTAGATAAGGCTCATATACATCCATGATGGTGTCCGCTTCCTCGCTTATACACGCGGCGATGGTATCAACACCTACCGGTCCGCCGTCGAACTTTACGATTATCGTCTCGATAACCCGCCGGTCTATATCATCCAGTCCCAGGCCATCCACCTCCAACATGGCCAGAGCCTCGCGCGCCACCTCCCGAGTAATAACGCCGTCAGCACGAACCTGGGCATAATCGCGGACCCGTCTTAATAACCGGTTGGCTACCCGTGGGGTACCTCGGGCGCGTTTGGCCACTTCCTCAATTCCATACCCGTCTATCTCCACGACAAGTAAACCGGCAGAACGCTGCACTATACGTTTCATCGCCTCTTCATCGTAGAAATCAAGACGATGTATGACTCCGAAGCGATCCCGCAGAGGCGAAGTCAAAAGGGCAATGCGGGTCGTAGCGCCTACCACGGTGATGTGAGGTAAGGGAAGATGAATAGTCTTAGCGCTGGGCCCCTTGCCTATGATGATGTCTATGGCATAGTCCTCCATAGCTGGGTATAGCCGCTCTTCTACCACGCGGCTCAGGCGGTGCACCTCGTCTATGAAGAGAATATCTCGCTGACCTAGATTGGTGATTATCGCGGCCAAATCCCCAGCCCGCTCTATGGCAGGGCCAGACGTAACGGTGATCTTTACACCCATCTCGTGTGCTATGATATGAGCCAAGGTGGTCTTACCCAGTCCTGGAGGTCCGTAGAGTAGAATATGATCCAGCGCTTCCCCCCTGCCTTTCGCGGCCTCCAAGAAGATGCTGATATTCTCCTTGATCTTACGCTGGCCGATGAACTCTTGCAAGGTACGCGGCCGTAAGCTGATCTCCTGAACTCTCTCCTCGCCTCCTGTCCTCGGCGAGACTATCCTTTCTTCACTCACCTTGACCTCCCGCTAGGCGGTGTACCATACACGACTATTATACCAAAGCCGAACTCAATACAAAAGTCGGGTCACAAGAAGGTGAAATGGCAATCTTTTGTCAGATTATGGCAGTATCGAAGAGTTTTTGGTCGAAAAACTATCCTCACGCTCGTTGACATTTGAAGGAAAATGTAGTATATAAAAAAGACGTTCTGTATTCCAAATAGTTAGCAATTGGCATCGCTTGCCGTGCAGGAAGCGGGCTAGGCCTGCTTGAATCAGAAGTGGAGGATATCTTGACAGAGGATAAATGGAGTGAGGCCAGGAAAAGGTTAGAGGCCGAGCAGGAGGAAACCCTGGCCGAGATCTCTCGCTTGAGAGAAGCGGTGAGATATGAATTGGAATTTGATCTGGAGGAAGGTGATCCCGACCTCTACGAGCGAGAGAAACTCATGGCCCTCTTGAGAAACATGGAGCAGAAGCTCGATGACATCCGTTATGCGTTGAGGTTGATGGAGGAGGGCAGCTATGGGATATGCGAGAATTGTGGTCAGGAGATCAGCCCTGAGCGGCTAGAGGCCTTGCCACATACCACCCTCTGCATCAAGTGCAAGGCCCTCATGGAGAAAGGGACCGCCGCCGGACGCGCTCGCCAGCTAGCCATCTGAAGCAGGCCAGATTATCTGTCCTTCCCTCACATCCCACAACCCTTGGGGAGTCAGACGCAGCCAAGGCAGGGCAGAAAAGCTAAGGAAGCCAATAGTGAAAACGGGGCTCTCCAGGGAACATCCCAGGCGCCTCAGTGTGCGGTTCATGATCTCTATCTGAGTCGCCAGGTCTTCCAGCGAATCCACTGACATCAAGCCCCCTATGGGCAGAGGTATCTCCGCGAGCACCTCCCCTCCCTGCACCAGTACCATTCCACCGGCCAATTCTCGCATCCGTTCCAAGGCAAGCACCATGTCTGCCTCCTGACAGCCGACAACCAAAGGGCGATGGGGTTCATGGGCCAGGCTGGAAGCAAGCCCTCCCACTTTGGCACCAAAGCCAGTCATGAAGGCGACCGTGAAACCACCAAACTCTGTATTCAACAGGGCAATCTTAAGCACATCCTGAGTCGGGGACAGTTCCACATGGCCATCCTGCACAGGGAGCGTGATATCCTGACGCTGGGTGATAGTCTTATTAACTATGGCGATGGCAGGCAAGGTCACTTCCCCGAGCGAGGCCGGAGCTCCTACCTGGAAGTCCGTGACGTCGAAAGTGGCAGGGAGTTTTCGATGGGGCAACCAGGCCATCTGCAGCGCCTGCGGGGGCACATCGGGAATATCTACAATCGCGTGGCCGTTTCGCGCCACGACCCTGCCATCGGCTATGACCAGCTTGGGTGTTGGGTGGTTCAATTCGTCAACAAGGAGGATATCAGCCACCCTGCCGGGAGAGATGCCGCCTATCTCACTGTCCAAGCCCAAATAGGTAGCGGGGTTCAGAGTGGCCATTTGGATGGCGATCACAGGCGGTACACCCTGTTCAATAGCTACTGCAACTAGGCTGTCCAGGTAGCCATATTCCAGTATCGCTGGGGGATCCATCCAATCAGGTGTGAGCAGTACTCTGCGCGTGTCCACCGCGTCTTTTCCAACCGCCAACTCCAAAAGCGCTTCCAGATCACGCCGGATGGAACCATGGCGCAACATCACATACAGGCCCAGCCGCAGCCGCTGCCTGGCCTCCTGTGCACTGATGGCCTCATGGCAAGAGGTCAATCCTGCCGCCGCCAGGGCATTCAACTTCTGATACGGAGCTCCGGTGGTATGGCCCTCTATGCGCCGCTGATGACGTTGAGCAAGTCCGAGTTTTGAGAGCAAATCAGTATCGCCAGAGATCAGCCTCACCCATGAGGTGACCTCACTAATCGCCCTTATCTCAGGCCTCAGGAGACAGGACTCTATCTCCATCTCGGAAAGTATAGGCTCGCCCTCCAACCGGGGCATGGGAGGCGTGGCCACAGGGACACTGAAGTAGAACTTCAAAGGCAGCCCCCTGGTCATATCTATCAACATCTCTAGCCCATCCAGGCCCAGCGCTCCCACCACCTCGTGAGGATCAGCCATCAGGGAAGTTGTGCCATGTGCCAGAAGATGGGGAGTCAACGATAAGGGGTTGGCAAAGAAATCTACGTGCGCGTGGGCATCTATGTAGCCTGGCAGCAGATAAGCCCCATCAGCATCTATGACTTCTCCGCCGGGTTTCACGTTTCCATTGTGGGGGCCCACATAGGCGATACGCCCACCGCTGATACCTACGTCCTGGTTCTCGAGTATCTCGCCCGAATATACATTCACTAAAGTGCCATTTTGGATATAGAGGTCCGTCTCCGATTTCCCGAGAGCCACCTCTATCAATTCCTTCCGACTCTCCAAACTGTCCTCCATGTTCACCACTACTTTGGAGACACTCTCCCTCTTGTTGGCAGGCCCAGCAAGCGAGCCGCATTCCCTCCCAGGATTTTGGCTTTGGTCTC
>JBFFDV010000010.1:0-21008 GCA_041559215.1 Anaerolineae bacterium
GCGAACTGTATCTCCACCTCGGGGGCAGACGTGGGCAACAGGCCGCAGCCCAGGCCCCCCAGCAGGGCCACCGCTAGCAACGCGGTGAGCAGATTGAGTTTTCTATGCTTCTTCATTTTTCTCTCCCATTTTTGGAAATCCGATGTGTATCGCGCGCGACGCCGCACAAACCGCGGCAATTTCCGGTCAGCCACTAACAACTGGCACACCGTTGATGTTGAGCAGGTCGCCCGGCATCGCCCCACATGTAGCGCATGGCGCTAATTATAGCGCCAGTTCCACCGCTGTCAAGTAGACTCCGAACTCGTGGCGGGGCTTGCGCAGCAAAAGCCCGGGGAGTGCGGGGGGCTGTCCTGAGCTTGGCTTGCCCTGCCTGCCCTGAGCGTAGTCGAAGGGAGCGCAGCCGAAGGATCGAAGGGTGACTGGCTACCCCCTGCAACCCCGCAAGGAACGGATACGATCTACATGGAAGTGACGAGACGTGATCAGAAATGCTTGATGTGTGGCGCACATTTCGGGTCTATCCCGAGAGGATGAGCCGGGACAAGCCCTCTCTACGTTTCAGGGCACTTGTGATCCAGCGCTCAGGGGCTTGACAGGCGGAGTCGGTGTGAAGAAGGTGCTTGTCGTGATGGGAGGCGACTCCGTAGACAGATTATTCTTCCGCGATGTGCTCTAGGTGACAACGGCGGCAGCTTTGAGCATCAGGATGATACTCCGCATTCTCTCCTTTTACCCTATTGCGATCCTTTGGATAGCCATTCGCGGTCCAGTTCCCTCTTGATGAGGTATAGCGCCAAGATGGTCAGCCCCACTCCAGCTACCGCTATAACCATGGCCCAGCGCCGAATGACAGCATCTCTCATGGCCTTCTCCGCATCTGTCTTGACTTCGCCGGAGACGGAATAAACCTCGTCGGTTAGTTCTTCCAAGGAGGCCAGCTTGATGTCGTGCTGAACGGCCCTGGCTTCCACCAAAGAGGTGGTGGCCTCATGCAGCTTGGCCTCCTCTGGAGCCACGATCAGACCACTGTCGGCGGCCTCATCGAGCGCGCGTTCAGCCTCGCCGAGCGATTGGGCCGCTCCGGCCAGGGCTTCATACATCTGTGATGCCACCTGGGCTTGCTCGGTGCCATCCGGATGGCAGCTGGTACAACTCCCAGCCTGCTCTCCCAGGAAGAGTTCCTCACTTGTCCAGGCGATGTCGTGTGGCCCATGGCAGGTGACACATTTGGGATTTCCGATGGCCCCTGAAGAGGGTAGGGCGTGTTCCCCTTGTGCATAATAATCCTGAGTCGCGGAGTGGCAGGTTCCGCAGACGTTGGCCACCTCGGTAAAGCCCGGAGGGGCTGCCCCATGTTTGCCGTGGCAAGTGGCGCAATTGGGGGCCCGCAGGTCCTGCTCCTGCAGCAGCGCCACCCCATGGACGCTCTCCGCGTAGAGTTCATGCTGGTCGGTGGGTTGATCATAGGGCCTCATGTATTCAGCATCGGAGTGGCATTCAGCACACATGGCTGGGATATTGGCTGGATAGACGGCAGAGGACGGCTCATTAGCTGGGTTCGTCCTGTGGCCACCATGGCAGTCGAAGCACGTGGCCACCCTGGTATCGCCCTCCTCCAGGCGCTGTCCGTGGATGCTCTCTCCGAACTTGGCCCACTGGTCGGTCGGAAGATTATACTGTCGCATCAGCTGCGCATTGGCATGACAGGAGGAACAGAGCGCTGGGATGTCCGCCTTCTTGGGGACCCCAATATACCCGGCCTCCGGCGACATCGAGGCGGCCATATCGCTCGCCCCAGGGTCGCCGCCATGGCAGTGGGCACAAGTCACACCGCGACGGGAGTGGAGACTTGCCTCCCAGTCAGCAGAGATTTCGGCGTCTTCGCCTGCTAAGGACCGATGGCAGTCGAAACAGGTATTCGTCTCTCCTCTGTGTGGAAAGACCAGAGGCGTGGGCACAGCCCGCGCCGGGGTGGGCTCTTCCTCGGCCCCGGGCGAATGGCAGCTTGTACAAGTCTGATTGGGGCGCCCCTCATGATCTTGAGGGATCTGGGCCGCGCCTCCCAAGCCCGACTCATGACAAGAGAGACAAGCCTCGCGCCCCTCGATTGCGTGGGGCACAGGAGGCTGGCTGAGCGGCTTGGCATAGACAAGGGTCGCTGAGATTACCAGTAGAAGCAAGACGATGAGTGGAATCCATCGGCGAAATGACATCTTCCCTCCTTCTAAGTGAGATAGCCCCAGATGGTAAGGCCGATGAGGGCTATGACCACCACTGCGCCCAACGTCATGGCTAATTTCCTCTTTTTGGGGTGTCGTTCTGCGCCGCGCTCTATGAACGGCAGAAAGAGGAGAATCAGCAGGCCGACCGGAAGCACCGCGATCCCTACCAAGGGTGGGACCTTCTTTACGATCTGATAGAGCCACAGGAAATACCACTCCGGTTTCGCTTCAGGTGGCGTCCGCAGCGGATCAGCAATTTCCTCCAGACCGGAGGGGAAGATGGAGGCCAGTATGATGAGCACGGCCAACATGATATACATTACTATGATCTCGGTAATCACGAAGTTGGGGAACCAGGGTATCCACTTTTTCTCTTTCTGTTCTTCCTCGAAGGGCATGCCTCTCCACCTCCCTATAGAGGGCCGGAAATTCCTTGGCGGTGTATCATTAAGAAATGAGCGATCAGAAAAACGATGAACACCACGGGCAGGATCAGCATGTGAGCGGTGTAGAAGCGGGTCAGGGTCAATGCTGTGACCTCTGCGCCGCCTCGGACGAGATAGAGCACAACGCCCCCCACCAAGGGCAACGAGCCCATGATGTCCGTGCCCACAGTGCTGGCCCAGAAGGCCCGCTGATCCCAGGGCAGAAGATAGCCGGTGTAGCCGAAGGCCAACGTCAACGCCCCTAGTAGCACCCCCGCGATCCAGTTCAACTCACGAGGCGGCTTGAATGAGCCCGTCACGAAGACCCGTATGAGATGCAGCACGCAAAAGACGACCATGAGGCTGGCTGACCAGGAATGCATGCTGCGGATCAACCAGCCGAAGCGCACTTCATTCATGATCAGTAGTATGCTGTCGTAGGCCCCCTCTGGGGTAGGCCTGTAATAGAGAGCCAGAAGGATGCCTGTGATCCCCTGCACCATGGCGAAGAAGAACGTTATCCCGCCCAAACAGTACATCCAGTGGGATACGTGAGGAGGGACAGGCCTAGCTAGGAATTCTTTCAAGGGGCCGGTTACGTCCAGTCTCTCGTCCAGCCACCCCAGAGCTCGATCGCTCAAAGCACGCTTTTCCATATCATACCTCCACATAGATATCCTCTCCCTCGAGGGAGATCGCAAATGAGGGTAAAGGGGCAGGTGCTGGTCCGGAGATTACCGCCCCTGTGACCGCGTTGAAGCGGGCGTCGTGGCAAGGGCAGAGGATGTACTGCCCTTCTGCGTCCCACTCGACAACGCAACTGAAATGGGTGCAGATGCCGTCGAAGGCTTTGATGTCACCCCCATGATTGAGGAGGAGCACCGGCACACCAGCTACAGACACTACTTTCGCCTCGCCAGGAGGGATGTCCTTGGTGTTGCCTACCAGGGCTCTACCACCAGTGGCACCGGCCCCTCTGCTAGGAGGCCACAGATAGCCGATAATGGGAGTCAGCACCCCGGCAAGCGTGGCCAGGAAGGAGAAACCTAAGGTGAATTGCAGAAATCTCCGCCGGCTGACCTTTCTCTCTCCCTTTCGATTGTCTACTGGTTCATAGTTACAGGCATTCACTAGAAACCTCCTGCCGTGATGTCATTTCGCCGGGCAATTTGCCAGATGTTCGGTCGCTTTCAAGTGGGCAATATCATCCACTGCATGCGAGGCGGAAGCCAAGTCTCCATCGCACCTCGAAGCTCTCTCATCAGGTCGACCAGGATGTCACGTCTATCGGTGGTGACCACCCGCTCTTCTGGGTAATCAATATTCCGGTTCAATTCGCCACTCTGTGACGCCTCGTCTCTCTTGGCCTCGACAAGCGCACCTTCTCCTCCGGCCGAATTTGGTGCCGAGGGTCTGAACATTGGAGAGGAGCGATGATGCCCTTTAGGAGCGCACAAGCGCCCGCCGGACCGCGCAAGTCTTAGCGGCGTTGATAGAAAGAGAATTAGTCAATGGAGGGAAGAAGCAGTATGTTCTGCGGCCTGGATGGTAGCCCAAGAATGCTTTGCAGGCTCAGTAAGCCCATACCAGGGACAAATGGTGCAGGAGACCATCCCGTTGACATGATACCGCAGAGGGTATTGCTGCCAATCCCCTGAGCTGTGCACAGGCACGCCAAAATGCTGGGAGCCCCTTCAGGCTGTGACCGCCGAGTCCACAGTCTAACCTGCCTCCCAAGACTCCGGGCATGGAGCATGACAACAAGATGCGATGCTCGCTACCTGGCCGTCAACAGTGACTGCTGTCCTGCCCGACCGTGACAGGACCTTCACAGGTCTACCGGTGGCTGTCCTTGCTGACGTCAGGCAGGACCGCCCATTTGCCGCTCAGGTGAGTCTTGACCATACCATACACTAGGAGCGCAAACAGGGCGCCTAACACAACACATATCTCCACTGACAACATTTCCCTACTCCTTTCCCTACAGCTCTACCATCAGATGGAAGGCTGTTTGTTTGTGGCGCTGCGCAGCAAAAGCCTGGGGAGCCTGAGGGGCCTGCCCTGAGCCTAGCTTGTCCTGAGCGTAGCCCAAGGACCGAAGGGTGTCCCCTCGCCCTTCATTCCCCCTATGTATTGGGGCTTGTGCCCAATCGCTGCGCAACCCCTCTTGTGTTATTAATGTACTATCGAACCAGCGGCGCGTCATGCTACCGCCTGATGATGGCCCATGCAGCCCCGGCCAGAATCAGGACGATGATGATGGCAGCCAGTATCAAGCCTATGAGCATCACCGAGTTCCACTCGGCGGTGACTATTGTTGCTGGCAGTTGGGGATTCTGTTGCACCTCGGCGCTGAGTTCCCTGGCCTCCTCAGTTTTCTGCTGTACTAAGTCCAGTTGCACAGCATGCTGAAGCACTCGCGCTTCCCTTAAGCGAGTCTGTGCCTGCAGTGCCATCTGCTGTTGCTCCGGAGTACGGGCCAAAGACTGGGCCTCCGCCACGGCGCCTGCAGCCGATGAGATCTCTTCATATAGAAGTGAGACGACCTCGCCCTCAGACGACTCAGGGGTGTGGCAATTACCGCAATGCCCGGCCTCAGTGCCGACTAGCATCTCCTCATCCGCCTCTTGGACGTCGTATCGACCGTGGCAGGTGACACAACTAGGGACGCCAGGCTCGTCCGCTGCCCCTGAGCTGTGCGGCCCTGACAGATAAGCATCCTCGCTCAAGGGGTGACATTGCAGGCCACAGACATCCACCAGTTCGCCGTGACCAGGCAGGGCCGCCCCATGATTTCCATGACAACTGGCGCAAGTGGGGGCTCGGAGATCATGTTCCTCAAAGAGGGCGACGCCGTGTACACTGAGGCGCAATAGCTCGTACTGATGGGTGTCGACGCCGTAGGGCTCCATCAATGCTGTATCAGAATGACATTTGGCACAGGTCTGTGGTAGGTTGACCGGATACACGGTGGAGGTGGGAGACTCGGCGTCGAGGGTGCCATGGCCATCATGGCAATCATAGCACGTGGCTACGTTTTCGTCCCCCTGCGCCAGAAGCTGGCCGTGCTTGCTCTCCTGATATTCGCTCAATTGGTTGGTGGGTAGGCCGTAGGGGCCCATCCGCTCGGAATCAGCGTGACATCCTCCGCAAAGCTGGGGGATCTGCTCTTTTGGGGTCCGACCGACAAAACCGCTCTCCTCGGACATTGCACTCTCTTGGGTGGGAGCGGAGTCATCCCCGCCATGACAATCGGTGCAAAGCACGTTGTAGTCGGCGTGCACGCTGGTGAGCCATTCCCGGGCGGGAACCGCATACCTAACCTCCAGGGTGAGGTGGCACTCTACACAACTATTCTCACTATCAGCGCGTCTAGGAGCGGCCTGCGCAGCCCAGGCTATGGCCCCCAGAAGGATACAGGCTGCAAAGACTGAGACCATTACCCCGCGTATTCTCTGACGTACCATGTCTATGATCCTCATTGTTACTCATGACTCCGATATCACCTTCACGAGGTCTTCGGCTTTCCTTACGAGCCTTTGGTGGCCGTAGTACACATCGATCTCGTTCTGCGCCAAGCTCAGGCCCACCACCTTGCTTCCAGGGCTCTCTCGTAACAGGTAGGGCAGAAAGTTGTCCAGGAGAATGTCTTCCCCTCCAGTCTCCACGACCACTATCTCCGGTTTCAACAGTTTGATGTTCTCCATGGCTCGGGATCCATCGGTCTCAATGCCCACCACCTCTATCTCTTCCGCCGCGATGAGGGTTTCTAGAGCCCGGCAAAAAAGCAGGTTCTTACAAAGCACAAATATCCGACGCTTTTCCACCTAATCCCCCTTGCCTAGGCAGCCTAGGCCTTAGAAAGCGCCCAATGCCACTACTAGCCATCAACATAAGTATAAGACCCAGGTCTCTCCCTGTCTATGACCCATCCTACCCTTTTACGCAAAACAAAGGGGCTATCCTCCAATGGCTCGAATGTTGCCAAGTTCGCTTTTCTGTGGTTCTAGCGGCCTATCTTGGCATGGTTCGAGGGTACTGGCACTAATTCCCGGAGGCATCCACTAACCCCTCCCGCAGCGCGTAGGCGGCAGCCTGGACACGGTTCTTGAGGTGGAGTTTGGCCAGGATGTTGCGCAGGTGGTTCTTCACCGTGCTCTCCGCCACGCAGAGGGAATCAGCGATCTCCTTGTTGGTCTGCCCTTTGACTATCAGTTCCAACACCTCTATCTCCCGCGGGGTTATGTTGCTAGCCGGACCTATCGCCTCGCCCCGCGCTTCGCCCCGATAGCTGAACTCCCGCAGAATCTTCGCTGCCATAAGAGGGGAAAGGGGTGCCTCTCCTCGGAAGACGCCTCGGCAGAGCCTGTACAGTTCCTCCGGCTCCAGGTCCTTCAAGAGGTAACCATCGGCGCCGCTTCTTATGGCCTCGAATAGATCGCTATCCCTCTCCGAGATAGTCAGGATCACTATCTTGATGTAAGGCATCTCTTCTTTGACAATTCGGGTGACCTGGCGGCCGCTCATTCCTGGCATGGCGATATCCATGAGGATCAGATCGGGCATTAGCTCCCTGACCTTCTCCAGGGCTTCCTGGCCATCGCCAGCCTCGCCTATCACCTGCATATCCTCTTTGGCGGCGAGAAGGTTGGCGATCCCCTTCCTGAACAAAATATGATCATCGACCAAAAGCATCCGAATTGGCTCCATCATCTGCTCCTCTCCTGTAGGGGTACTTTGGCAGCCACGCGCCTACGCGCTAGGTTCAGAGCGCCTCCCCAGCCTCCCCACTGAGGCTTTTGTCCCGCTCTCTTATTACGTACAAACCAAAATGGCGGCCTCTGCGTCCCCTTATCTATCCCAACTTGAGCCCTCATTCGTTGTCTTGTATCACCATGGTGACCAGACAACTTTCCCTTTTCATCTGTGGTTCTATAAACTGGTAACACCGGCAAACCAAAACTACGCCAGATATGAAGAGTAATGTCAAGTAATTTGCTCCACTAATACAAACAGGATAATACTAGACATGAAAAAAATTGTCAAGTAGTTCGCTTCACTTATACTAGGAGGATAATATTAGACATGAAAAGAATTGTCAAGTAGTTCACTCCACTTATACTAGGAAGATTGTACTAGAGGGAATCACCGGTTGGGGTGACGTCAAGACAACTTCCTTCTGGAGGTGACAAATTGGCGATGGGAGCGCTCGCCCCGCCTTATGGCCAGCAGCTGATATATCACATAGCCGAACACTACCCAGACCGAGCCCAAAGCGGCCACAACAACGAGTGTGGGCAAGAGGGGTGGATAGCTGGTGATCAGGCTGCCAGAAGGACTAGCAGGCGCTTCTATAGGAGCGAGCCCAGCCTGCGTCTCGGCGGCACTCGACCCAAACATCGAATCCCCGCCATAAGATGCAGCCCAGGAGTCAAGATGGGCACCTGACAACTCATAGCTCAGGGTTGCTATCCCATCCGCGCCGGTAGTAACACTGCCCACTGAAAGGTCACCAAACAGCGCCTGGGCTGCGAAATCAATAGGTGCCCCGACAATTGGGTTACCAGCCTGGTCGGTGAGCACGGCGATCAGGGTAACCGCTTTGCCATCATCGCTGGCCTCTGCTTGCAAGGTGAGAACGGCGCTGCTGGCCGCTGAGTCGCTTACCGTGTCCGAGCCAGTTAGCTCCCTCATGTGAGTCACTAGAGCCGTAATCTCCACGCTGCTCAGGGTGTTGCCATAGGCGGGCATGCCTCCCTGCTGGTCTCCTTCGCTGGTGACGTTGAAGATCTCCGCTTCGCTCATGGCAGCTATCGAGGAAAGACCCTCAGCACTCCTCCCATGGCAGCCGGCGCAATGTTCGGCATAGAGCTCTGCTCCAAGGTCGCCTTCGCCGGCAGGAATGGCACTGGTCTGCGCGGCTCGAAGCGTAGCCTCAGTCACGTCATTGGGCCAAGCGGGGATCTGGCCGCATCCCGCAACAGAGATGACGGCCAAGACCAATCCCAGCCCTAAAGCTATCATAGAGAACGGGAACCTCCTCCAGCTTGATCGACCCTCCAGCGCTGATATTACCTTGGCTGCGTCGCTCATCTGATAGTGCTCTCCTTTCCTTCTTGTACTTCCCAGACAGAAACGACGGGAAACAGCTTGGTGAAGATGATATATAGTAGAAAGAACGTGGCGAATCCAGCAGCGGTTATTGACCACTCTATCCAAGTGGGGCTGTAGTGGGCCCATTCGCTGGGTACAGCCTGCACCGGCATGAACGGGTTTACAATCGTAGGTATGATTATCACATATCGCTTCACCCACATAGCTATGTTGATCAGGATAGACGCGACGACCGTGCTAGCTATCAGCCTATGCCTGAGAACGCGGGTTACTATCACCACCAAAGTGACCATAAAGCCCAAGGGGGCCAGACGCAGAGCGATCTGAGCCAGATCGGGGGTCGTCTGAAGAAGAGCCTGGCTGCCCAGGAACTGGTAGCCCACGATAGCCACAGCAAGCATAGCCATAGCGGCGACCAACCGGGGAGACAAGCGCAGTTGCGGCATGGCTTGAGGCTTTGCCCTTCCCACCAAGGCTAGAAATAGGAGCGCCCCGGGTAACAGGAAGCCACCTATCACCATACTCCAGAACGGGATGGCAAACTCGCCTGTGAAGAGTGATTGGAGAACCGGCACATCGGCACTTGCCGAGGTATAAGCAGTGGTCAGATATTCGCTCAGCGTGAAGTATACATAGATGATATCCATCACTAGCAAGAGCGCGCCCAGATTCCGAAAATGCTTCTGGTCGATGTATTCTTCCAAGTGAAAGACCTTCCGCAGGATTGCCATTGCGATAATGATAGCCGCAACGCCGGAGAAAATGGCCCCTATCACGAAGTAGGGCCCGAATATTGTGCTGCGCCAGCCAGGCCGTAGAGTCATGCTGAAGATCCACGAGACCACCGTGTGTACCGAGACGGCAACCATTATGATAAGGATGGCCATGATCGAAATGGCCTTATTCAGCCGCTGTTCTTGCTTCTCATCGCCGTGCCATCCAACAGCCAGAATCCGATAGAGCGTTCGTCGCCAGCGCGGCAGGTCGATCTGGCTGTCGCGGAGCCTAGCCATGTCAGGGACCAGGGGCAGGTAGAAGTAGAGCACACTGCCAAACAGGTAGGTGGCTATGGAGATCACATCCCAAAGAATAGGGGATTGGATACGCCCATGAATGATTACATTCAGGACACGTTCCGGGCGCCCCACATCAACGATTATCATCGGCGCGGCAACGAGAAGGGCAACTACGGTTATGGCCTCAGCCATTCGGGTAATAGGCCGTCGCCACTCCGCCCCTGTTACTCGAAGTATTGCTGAGATCAGAGTTCCGGCGTGGCTAATGCCAATGAAAAAGACGAAATTGGTGATGTACAGTCCGAAGAAAGCCACATCTCGCATGGCTGTGACCTGAAGGCCGTAAGTCAGTTGGTAGCTATAGGCGAGGCCTCCCGCTCCTATAACCACCAACAGCCCAGCCACGACCAAATAGAATCGGTAGTCTCTCTTCATCATGGAGTTGATGATCGCCGATTCCAGACTGTCTTCCTGACGCACCGTATGGGATAATTCAGCTTGCATGATCGCTTCTCCTTACCTCATTGATTATGTATTCAGTCCGCCGGGCGGCAGATACTGTCTATCGCGGGGAGGAAGATAGTAGACTCGCGGCTTGGTACCGAGATCCTCCATGAAGCGGAAGGCCGCTCCCTGAGCCAATTGCTGAGATAAACGGACAGTCTCCCCCAAGCTGTTACTAACTACGTCGACATGCTCATTACCAAAGTAGAGGGCCCCCGCGGGGCAGCCCGAGACGCAGCCGGGCAGATTTCCATCATAGGTGGCTGCCGGGCAAAAGATGCACTTCTCCACCACTCCTCGACGATGAGGGAAGTTCCACTCCACTGAGTAGGGTCGGGAGAGCTCCTCTGGACTGTGGGGTGGCTCACCCCAGTTAAAGGACCGCGCGGCATAGGGGCAAGCGGCCATGCATAGCCGGCAGCCGATGCACCGCTCCTGATCCTGCATCACGATACCGTCAGCCCGCTTGTAGGTGGCCCCCACGGGACAGACCTTCACGCATGGTGGGTTATCACACTGCATGCAGGGCCGTGGAAACCAGTAGGGGGCCCCCAGGCCTTCCGGCTCCATGGTGTAGACCTTTATCCACTCCTGCCCAGGAGGCACGAAGTGCATGCTCCCGCAGGCCAGAGTGCACTTGCGGCAGCCGTCGCAGCGCGCGAGGTCTATCACCATCACCCATTTTGCCACATTGGAGGACTTCGAGGAAGCCGCCAAGTCACCAGTCCGCGGCGCCCCCAAAGCTGTCAAACTATTTCCCCAAACTTCACCTTTTAATACCGCCGCAAGAAGTGCGCTTCCAGCCCCAGCAAGGGTGCCCATAGAGGCTAGGCGTAGAAAATCCCGACGAGAGAGTATAGGTTTCTTCATGCTAATCGTCCTTCCATCTAAGAGTTGTGTTAATCAGGGCCAGATGATTCGAACAACCGCCCAGCCCTACTGAAAGCACCTGCACGCTCCATATTGTGATTGTTGTGAAAGATGACCTATCAAGACGTTACAGAGCCTTTTTCCTACGACTCGACGAGGCCCCATGCCAGCCCGACTAAGATAAGGCAGACGACGATGACAACTAGAGCCGAGCCTATCAGCATGACCTGGTTCCGCTCACTGGCAGCCATCGTCCCCTGCACTTCGGGATTCTCTTCTACCTGAGCGGCTAGTACTCGGGCGTATTCAGTTTTTCCCTCGACCAGATCCAGTTGCACAGCATGTTGAAGTACCCGCGCCTCCATTAGGCGGGTCTGTGCCTGAAGCACCATCGGCTCCTCCTCTGGAGTGTCCGCCAACGACTCGGCCTGTGCTACCACATCGGCGGTCGATGCGATCTCTTGGTAGAGGAGAGAGACCATCTTGCCCTCTGGGGAGTCCGGAGCGTGACAATTGCCGCAGTGTCTCTCTCTAGTACCGACTAGCATCGTGTCATCCGCCTCTTGGACGTCGTAACGCCCATGACAGGTGACGCAATTAGGCGCATCAGGAACACCCGCTGCCCCTGGTCTGTGAGGTCCGGACAGATAGGCATCCTCGCTCAAGGGGTGGCATTGCAGGCCACAGACATCGACTAGTTCGCCAAGGCCAGGTAGAGCCGCGCCGTGGTTGCCGTGACAACTCGCGCAAGTGGGAGCACCGAGGTTGTGTTTCTCAAGAAGGGCAACACCGTGTACGCTAAGGCGGAACAGTTCGTACTGATAGGTATCAACATCATAAGGCTCCATCAAGTCTATATTGGAATGGCACTTGGCACAGGTCGCTGGCAGGTTCGTCGGATATACGGCGGAGTTGGGGGAGTGGGCGTCGAGGGAGGCATGGCCATCATGACAATCATAGCACGTGGCGACATTTCGATCGCCTTGGGCCAGAAGCTGACCATGCTTGCTCTCCTCGTATTCGCTTAATTGGTTGGTGGGCAATCCGTACGGACCCATGCGCTCCGGGTCAGCATGGCATCCTCCGCATAGCTGAGGGATCTGATCTTTGGCTGGCCGCCCGATGAAACCACTCTCCTGGGACATCGCGCCGTCTTGTGTAGGAGCAAGCGGATCGCCACCGTGGCAGTCGGTGCACAGGACGTCATAGTCGGCGTGGATGCTGGTCAGCCATTCGCGGGCGGGAACCGCATATCTAACCTGAACAGTGAGATGGCAGTCCACACAACTGTTCTCCGTAGCAGCGTCGCTCTCCGCCGCTTCCGCAAGCGAGGCTAGGGCCCAGACCAGGATACATCCCACAACAAACGGGACCACGATCCAGGGTGCTCTCTTCCGCAACATGTCTATCCCCATCATCATGCCTCCTTCCCAGCCTCCAAGACCTAGATCTCGGACTTCAACAGTTTGATGCTCTCCAGGGCCTGATGTCCATCGGTCTCAATGCCCACCCTCTATCTCCTCCTACTCGATGGCGGTTCCTTGAGCTCAGCAGAAAAGAAGATCCCTACAAAGCACAAGTATCCGACGCCCATCCACTCTATCCCTCTTGCCTAGGCAGTTTAGACACGAGATTTACCCCACTTGCAGATCATAAGGGCTAGCCCGGTGCTGCCATAAGGCCTAGCTCTCTTGCATTATAAGTATAAGGCCTAGTTCTCTCCCTGTCTATGGGCCATTCAGCCCTTTTTGGCAAAACAATAGAGCTATCCATGGATAGCTCTTTTTGCGCGCAGACAGTTATCTTGTAGTTCTATAGAACTAGTTTAGCATAGTTCTTTAGAGCTAGTACTAGCTATGGGAGGTGTCCAGCAACCCCTTCCGCACCGCATAGGCGGCAGCCTGGACGCGGTTCTTGAGGTGGAGCTTAGCAAGGATATTGCGCAAGTGGTTCTTGACCGTGCTCTCCGCCACGCGAAGGGAATCGGCAATCTGCTTGTTGGTCTGCCCTTCGACTAGGAGTTCCAACACCGCGATCTCCCGAGGGGTGAGATTTCCGCCCGGCCCTATCGTCTCCAGCCGCTCTCCGCTCAGAGAACTGAATTCCCTCAGAATTTTGGCCGCCATGAGAGGAGAGAGGGGTGCCTCTTCCCGGAAGACGCCTAGGCAGAGGCGATAGAGCTCCTCTGGCTCCAGATCCTTCAGGAGGTAGCCATCGGCACCAACCCTTATCGCTTGGAAGAGATCGCTATCCCTTTCTGAGACGGTCAGCATCACTATCTTGACGTAGGGCATCTCTTCTTTGATCAGCTGGGTTGCCTCGGAACCGCTGATTCCTGGCATGGCTATGTCCATGAGGATGAGATCAGGCATTAGCTCTTGGGCCTTCTTCAAGGCCTCTTCGCCGTCGCCGGCCTCACCCACCACCTCCACATCCTTCTTCGACTCGAGAAGGTTGACGATTCCCCTGCGGAACAGAATGTGATCATCCACCAAGAGTATCCGAATTGGCTCTGTCATGTCCACCGATCCTCCAAGGGGATTGTGGCAACCACACGCGTGCCCTCCCCAGTCTCAGAACGGATCTCCAGCGTCCCGTTGACGCTTTCCGCCCGCTCTTTCATTATGTTCAGGCCGAAATGGCGGCCCTCCTTGCGCCCTCCCACGGCACCAACATCGAACCCTCGACCATCGTCTTCAATCACCATGCTGACAAGAGGACCCTCCTTCCTCAACCCAACGGAGACAGTTGTGGCGTGTGAGTGCTTCCTCACGTTCGAGAGCGCTTCTTGAACAATGCGGATCAACTGCACGGCCTGGACCGTAGTGGGCTTTATCCCCTCCTCATTTTCCGTCATAAGACGAGTCTCGATACGGTTCTGTAAACCGAATTCCTCCAGGTACTCCTGTAGGGCCTTCACGAAATCCTCTCCCGCGAAAACCGCGGATCTCAGGTCGGCGATAGCCTCTCTGGCATCGACATAGGCCTCTTCTGTCGTCTTTGTCATTTCAGCCAATATCCGGTCAGCCTCGCCCACCTCTCCTCGGGAGAGGTGTTCACCAGCGATCTTGAGGCGCAGCCTCAGATAGCCCAAGGTCTGGGCCAGCCCATCGTGCATCTCCCGGGCAAGCCTCTCCCTTTCCTCCAAAATGGCGGCTTCCTGCACCTC
Source organism: Anaerolineae bacterium (assembly GCA_041559215.1). Classification (GTDB taxonomy): domain Bacteria; phylum Chloroflexota; class Anaerolineae; order UBA7937; family B3-Chlor; genus JBFFDV01. The sequence continues at coordinate 14,324 of JBFFDV010000010.1, forward strand.
GCCATAGAGACTAGCGTTTTCGAGAGCGATAGCTGCCTGCGCGGCCACACCGCGGAGCAGTTGCGCCTCTTCCCTCGTAAATGGCCGTTGACCCGCTTTGCCTTGCAAGCCTAGGGCACCGATGATCTTGCCCCGGGAGGATATGGAGGCAACCAAGAAGCGGTCTCCCTCTTGTCCGTCTTCCTCCCCGTGGAAGAGCCCCGACACCTTATCGATCAATTCCTGGGAGGGCGAGCCGTAGATGGCTTGCCTAGGTGCATCGTCCTGATCAATGGCCATAGTCACTATGGCCGCGTCAGCCTCTACAGCTCCGGCTGTTTCGGTCACTATCTCCTGCAACAGAGGCTCGATATTTAACTTGCTGCTGATGGTCCGTGTGATATCATAGCCGGCTTCGAGATACCTAGTCCTCTCCGCAACCTGCTTCTCCATCTCCCCATATAGTTGGGCATTCTCCAGGGCTACTCCCAATTGCTTTCCGATACCGTCCAATAGTTCCAGATCCTCGGTCTGGAAGTGGTCGGGCTGCTGATGGTGGAGGGTCATGACGCCTAGAGTCTTATCTCTGGAGGTCAGGGGCACCATAACGGCGGATCGGTATCCTCCATAACTGCATGCCGTCCTCGTGAGTCGTCGGTCTGAGCTGATATCGCCGCTCATCGTCACCTGGCCCGAGCGCGCCACCAGCCCGCATAGACACTCCCCCAAGACAACACGTCCATCCTCCCCCGTGAATTCAGCTGGTTGACCAGAGTGGCTCTGCAATATGAGCATCTCTTGGGTGTCGTCCAATAGCCAGATTTCGCCGCCGTGTAGCCCTAACAGATCCAGCACTTTCCTCAGGCCGGCCTCCAGCATCTCTCCCACGTCCAAGGAACGGTTGACAGTGGCCGCGAGGGCGTTCAAGGTGAGTAGCCTCTGGGTTTGTCTCTGCAACTCTTCCGTCCGACTACGCACCTTTATCTCTAGCTCGGCCTTCTCCTTCAAACCTTCGGCCATGTCATTAAACGCTGCCGCCAGCTCTCCCAGTTCGTCCTCGCTCTCTATGGAAGCTCTTTGGTTCAGGTCGCCCTGAGCGAAATGGCGGATGGTAGCTACCATGCTCTCAACCTTGTTGACCACGGTGCTGCTGATCATGAAGTTGACAGCAAGCGCAACGGCCATCACCATCCCCGCAGAAAGCAGGATGTTGTCTCTCAGATCTCTCGCCAGCAGGGCATCCATGCGGGTCATGGAGAGATCGGTGATCAAGACCCCGGTAATGGAGGCCTCAGGTTCGTGACAGCTTTGACATTGTTCTTCATTAGCGATGGGATTCACATTGCGGAGGAATCGGTCCCCTGTTTGGGTGGTAAAGACCGCGCTCTGATTGCGGTTTTCCGTTTGTTCCCAGTGACAGATCTGGCAAGTGGGGTCATCTAGCCCTAGCACTTCTCCCACCCTCCGCCGTTGAGAAGAGACTCTGATCTGCCCTCGCTTATCGATCAACATAAGTTCCTGCATATCGTCTTGAGACGCTGCGATCTCATCCACGGTGTCTTGTATGCTCTCTAGATCTTGCGTCATCATAGCTCGTATCAGGCTACTCTCTATGACCTCCCCCACCTGAGCGGCCGAAGTTTCTACCTCGTTGGACATAGCCTGGCGACGCTGGAGAAACTGTATAAGCAAGAAGACGCTTGCTATCAGCACCACTGGGAGGACTACTCCGATTGTGATTTTGAACCTCAGGCTTTTGCCGAATCGTTCTCTCTTCATCTCAGCCTTGAAAGAAGTTAATCGCTTAGTTAGCGTCGCTCTTTTGAGACCCGGCTAGGTTTCCTCGTCGAAGAGAGGCGTGGTTAGATACCTCTCCCCGCTGTCCGGAAGAACGACGACGATAAGCTTGCCCCTGCTCTCTGTCCTCTTAGCCACCTGCAACGCCGCGAAGGCAGCGGCCCCGGAGGAGATTCCAGCCAGGATGCCTTCCTCCCTGGCCAGGCGACGCGTCATGGCAGAGGCATCTTCGTCCTGCACCCTGATGACTTCGTCCACGACGTCCAGATTGAGCACTTCGGGGATAAACCCGGCACCGATGCCTTGAATGGGGTGGGGCCCAGGTTTTCCACCCGACAAGACCGGGGACTTGGCAGGCTCCACAGCGATGGCCACGAAGTCGGGCTTACGAAGCTTGATCACCTCAGCCACGCCGGTGATCGTGCCGCCCGTCCCAACACCAGCAACCAGGATATCAACCTGCCCCTCGGTATCCTCCCAAATCTCCAGGGCTGTCGTGCGGCGGTGAACCTCGGGGTTGGCCGGGTTCCTAAACTGTTGGGGGACGAAGTAGCGTGAATCCCCCTCCGCTAGTTCCTCGGCCCGCCGCACCGCTCCTGACATGCCCTCGCTGCCGGGCGTCAGGATGAGTTCGGCCCCCAGGGCCTTCAATAGCTTCCTGCGCTCGATACTCATAGTCTCTGGCATGGCCAACACCAGCCTGTAGCCCTTGGCGGCACAGACGAACGCCAGACCGATGCCCGTGTTGCCACTGGTTGGCTCCAGGATGATTGTATCCTCTTCGATCAGCCCTTCACGCTCGGCAGCCTCGATCAGGCTGACCCCTATCCTGTCCTTGACGCTGGACAGAGGATTGAAGGACTCCAGCTTTGCCAATATCGTGGCTTCGAGTCCAGCGCTGATCCTGTTGATCCGAACCAACGGTGTGTTGCCGATCGTTTCGGTAATATCGCTGTAGATCCTCCCCATCTGTGGTTACCTCCCTCAGTAGCCGATCCTGTACTTCAGGTCGGGTTCCGGGATCATGACCACGGCGTTGGCAGGCACCGAGTGGGTAAGCCAAACCGAGCCACCGATCACCGAGCCCGCTCCGACTACCGTATCGCCCCCTAGAATCGTAGCGCCCGCGTAGATGATGACATCGTCTCCCACCGTGGGGTGGCGTTTGTACCCTCTCTCCAATGAACCATCGGCTCTCCTCCTGAATCTGTAACCGCCGAGGGTGACCCCTTGGTAGATGGTGACGTTATTGCCGATCTCCGTGGTCTCACCTATCACGACTCCAGTTCCATGATCGATGAAGAAGTTGGCTCCAATGTTGGCTCCCGGATGGATATCGATACCGGTTATGCTGTGAGCATGTTCGGTCATCATGCGGGCAATAAGGAACACCTCTTGCAGCCAGAGTTCATGAGCCAGGCGATAGATGGTAATGGCCAGCACGCCGGGATAACTGAGGACGATCTCCTCGAGATTTCTAGCAGCAGGATCGCGGTCAAAAGCCGCCTTGACATCGCCCGCCAGCATCTTGCGCAGCTCCGGGATCTTGTTCACGAACGTTGCCGCCTGGGTCTGTCCGAATTCAACACATTCGGTGCAGAGCTCACCTGACTCCACACATTCGTGACGAGCGCACGAGGAAATCTGGAAGGACAGCTTGTTGAATATCTCAGTGACTCTGTCGCTTACGTAGTTGGTGAAATCGCCGCGCGGAATCCCGTGCTGCCCAAAACATCCCGGGTACATCAGGTCCCTCAGATCCTCCACTAGCTCAACGACTTTCTTCCGCGATGGGGCGGAGATGGTACCCACATTATTAGTGCGCTCCTCCTGACAGTTCTCCACGATGGTGTCAACGAGGGCCGCTAATTGCCTGTTGGAGTTAGCGGTGAGCTTGAGATCGCGCTCACCGATCTGTTTCATGCTCTGTCTTTTGGGCTGCTTTTCCAGCATGTTGCCTCCTCAGAAACCGATCTCTGGAGTTCGCCTCATGTTTACCAGTAGGACAGACGGTTGCAGGCTTCAGCAGCGCTGAGCGACTTTGCCGAAGTTTGTGCCCCAGCCTATTTCGCTATGTCATTGCCAAGGCTGCTTGCTTGCCTCTGGCACGATGGGCCAAGTCCCCAAGTGTCGTAGACTCTAGTATCTCTGTGGATGCGGCATACATCTCGGCCCAGACCTCCTGCGTCACGCAGCCATCTGCCCTGTCGCAGATTTCTGGCGTGGACGTGCATTCGACAAAACCATCAGTTCCCTCGAAAACGCTGTATATCTCTTGCAGGTTGATCTGATCGGGGTGTCTGGTGAGGGTATGCCCGCCCTGGGCGCCACGAACACTTCTGACTAGCCCTGCGGCGCGAAGGGAGGCCAGCAACTGTTCCAGATACTTGGGAGATACCTGCTGCCTGGCGGCTATCTCCCTGGCGCTGACGACTCCCTTTTCATAATTCAGAGCCAAATCCAGCATGGCTCTTACGCCGTAGCGTGTCTTAGTGCTTAGCTTCATGGTTTTCCCTAATTCTATAGAATTACTAGCAATTATAGCCCATGACGAGGCAGCTTGTCAAGTCGGCGGAGATTATGGGCTTGCGCAGCAATTACGTGTACGCCCGATTATTCGATAAGCGGTGGAACCCGTCGGCAGCTTGCTTCTGCCCTCGAAATGCTGGGGTCGACGCCATCTTCTGGAATGTGGTTTCGCCAGAGAATTCGTACTTTGAATTTGCGAGATTGAGTAAAACAGAGTAATGAGGAGAAAAGAGGAGCAGTGGAGCGTAAGATCGAGAAAAGTGGGTGGGAACGAGCTTGACAGATAGTCGAAAGCGTGATATTATATAGACGTATCGAAAAATATCTATAGGTTTAGGCATAAGCAGTGGTCATTGATTGCGTAGAGTTCTGCAAAGCTTTAGCTGACGACACCCGGCAGCGGATCCTAGAGATGCTGTTGGAGGGGGAGATGTCCGTCGGTGACATCGCCGACGTGTTTGCCACTTCTCAGCCGACCATATCCCACCACCTGAACGTCCTCAAGCAGTTTCGTCTGGTGAACAGCCGCAAGGAGGGCAAGCAGGTATTCTACTCCATCAACCGCGACAACGTGGTTGAATGCTGCGGCAAGCTCATGGCCAAGTTCGAGGCAGAGGAGGCCTGCGAGACGTAAGGCTTCTCTTTTTTTCGATAACGTATAGATGTATTTAAATATGTGGATAAATGAGCCGTTAAGACAGGGCGTGAGGCGGTTTTGGGACAAAAGAAGCTACCGCATGTACCCCAACGAAGGGAACAGAAGGTCGGAGTTGGAATGATCGAGAGAGCGTGTTACTCAGGGGATGTATCGAAGCTCTACAGTCGTCTGGCACGGGTTTATGATCTCTTCACCGATCATGAACCAGCGCATCTCGAGGAAGCAATTCAATTGGCGGGAATCAGAGAAGATGACTCGGTGCTGGAGGTTGCCTGCGGTACCGGGAGGGCCTCCGCCGGCATAGCGAGACGTCTCCGGGAAGGGGGAAGACTTTATGCCATTGACCTTACGGAGGCGATGGTTGAGAGGGCGGAGAGAAGGCTGAGGGAGCAGAGCCTGATTGACAGAGTTGATCTGAGATTGGGAGATGCCAGGAGCTTGCCCTTCCCCGACGGAAAGTTCGATGTTGTTTACAACTCCTATATGTTTGACTTGATGGACGCTGCTGACATTCCTGGGATCGTTTCGGAATTCAAGCGGGTTTTGAAGCCCGGCGGCAGGATAGTTCTCGTCAATATGAGCAAGAACAAGGATGGGAGAACCCTTTACGAGTTCTTGTACGAGAAAGGCTTTCTTGGATTTGCCTCTGGTGGCTGCAGGCCCGTGCTCATGAAACCGTTTCTGGACGAGGCAGGATTCAAAGAAGTACAGAGGATCTACAGAGAGAACCGCAGCTACCTTTTCCTGAATCGGCTCACGGGAACTGAGATCGTTTGGGGACACAAATAGCCCCTATATCTAACTCAAAGGAGGTAACAGAAATGGAACAGACTACAGATGAGAAGGTGAAGGAGGCTGTGCGCGAGGCCTACGGGGATGTCGCCCGCCGGTTTGTCGAGGAACCGACCGCCGCAAGCTGCTGCGAAACTAGCGAACCAGCTAGCTGCTGCGGCCCGTCAGAAGCGCCCGCTGAGGTCACAGGCAGTGCTGCCAGGCTCTACTCGACCGGGGAACTGTCCGACTTGCCAGACAGCGTGACCGATATAGCGCTGGGGTGCGGCAACCCCACCGCCATTGCCGACCTCAAGCCGGGCGAGGTGGTGGTCGACCTGGGCTCCGGTGGGGGCATCGACTGCTTCCTCGCTGCCAAGAAGGTGGGGCCGGAGGGGCGGGTGATCGGCCTGGATATGACGACTGACATGATCAAACTCGCCCGACGTAATGCTAAGAAGGTTGGGGCGACGAATGTCGAGTTCCGTTACGGCGAGATGGAGGACATGCCTCTGCCCGACGAGTCGGTGGATGTTATCATCTCCAACTGCGTCATCAACCTCTCGCCGGATAAAGACGCCGTCTTCCGTGAGGCGTATCGCGTGCTGCGCCCTGGTGGAAGGATGACGGTGTCCGACATAGTGGTCGACGGTCAGGTTGCCCAGCCCATTCGGGACAGGCTGAACGCCTGGGCGGGTTGCGTCGCCGGCGCGCTAGACGAGTCGGTGTATCTAGGCAAGATCCGGTCAGCGGGCTTCGAGGAGGTGGATGTTCTGTCCCGCAAGCGTGCGAGCGCAGACCAGGTGTCTGAAGCGGAGGCGCAGCTAGTGCTGGCTGGCCCTGAGTGCGAGTGTGGTGAGCAGGAGGCGCAGGCGCTTCTGTCCGAAGCCGGCGTTTCGCTTCAGGACCTGGCGCAAAAGGTAGCCAGCATCAATGTCCAGGCCCGCAAGC
>JBFFDV010000011.1:0-21002 GCA_041559215.1 Anaerolineae bacterium
TATTAGTCTGGATGCAAAGAAGAAGCTCCTGAGATTGGGTGTCCTCTTCCCGGACATAGTGCACATCGTTGGTCGCTACCAGGGGAATGTTCAGCTCTCGGGAGAGAGCAATCAACCCCTTATTGACGGTTAGCAGTTCGGGGATGTCGTGTTCTTGCAACTCCAGGTAGAAACTCTCGGGGCCAAAAACCTCTCGATACCAGGCCGCTGCCCGTCGCGCCGCCTCATGATCCTCTTGGGCCATCAGATGCGGGATTTCCCCGCGTCCGCAGGCTGATAACGCTATGAGACCTGCGCTATGTTGAGAAAGGAGCTCTTTGTCTATACGAGGCTTGTAGTAGAACCCCTCCAGGTGGCTCCTGGTGGTCAACTGCAGCAGATTCTTGTAGCCTGTCTCGTTCTCCGCTAAAAGTATGAGATGATATGGCCTGGCGTCTCTCCTAGGCCGACGGCTGAGCATGCTATCGCGGGCCAGATACATTTCACAGCCTACGATGGGCTTGATCCCCTGTTCTACCGCCTTCTGATAGAAATCGAGGACAGCGTACATGACACCATGGTCGGTGATCGCCAGGGCATCCATGCCCAGCTTCCTCGCTCGCTGCACGAGATCCTTGATGCGGCTCAATCCATCGAGGAGGGAGTATTCACTATGGACATGGAGGTGGACGAACTCGGCCATCGTTCTAACCTTTCCTGACGCAGCAGGGCCCTAAATCACATCTCTAATTATAGCACAAAAAGTTGATTAGGAAAGGTCGAGTTGCGCTCCGGAGTGAAATTTTAAGCTTAGGCTCAGCCGCAAGCTTGCGCAGCAATTAGGCGCAAGCCCCAAGATGCACGGGCATAGAGTACACGAGAGGCCTGCCTTGAGCGGAGCTTGTCTTGAGCGTAGTCGAAGGATCGAAGGAAGACCACTAGTACTTCCCGGGCTTTTGCTGGGCACCGCCGCCGTGGGCTGTCTTGTCCTTCGCAGATGCTTTGTGATATCATAGACCGGGCAGTTCGCCCAAAAGGGGTTACTCAGATGCAACCCACAGGCTATGGATACAGGGTTCTGTTGATCATCTGCTTAGTCGCCTTGTTGTCGGCTTGCAGCGGCACGCCGGGCATCACTCCGCAGCCGACGGAGACGCCTCAGACGCCAACGGCCACGGCGGCAGCAACTATCGAGGCGGTAACGGTTCCGACGCCCACCCTGATACCGTCGCCGCTCTCATCTCCAACCCCCGAACCCTACCCAACATCGGCGCCACTGCCTTCGCCAACGATTGAACCTTCCCCGACGCCTCCACCGCCTGATCGGGTGCTAGTCCGAGAGGCGACCATCTCCGTCCTTTCTTATCCCTACGAGCCGTACCTGCGTGAAGCTTTCGACGATCAACATGGCACTCCCTACCGCTGGCTGGATCGCACAGCATATGGCGAGCCGTCGGCGGAGGCCTTGATGCTCAGATATTTCAACGCTGTTATCCTCGAGAATAGATATCTGCAACTGACCATACTGCCGGAGATGGGGGGTCGGATTTATGAATGCATTTTCAAACCGACGGGCCAGAATATCTTCTATCGCAATCAGGTGTTGAAACCCACGCGTTGGGGGCCTCTCGCTCCGGAGGAGAATTGGTGGCTCGCAGCCGGAGGGATGGAGTGGGCCTTCCCTGTCAACGAGCATGGATATGAATGGGGCGTGCCCTGGAGTTATTCCATCGAGCCTTCGACCGCCGAAACAACTGTCACGCTTACAGATACCACCGAAGACCGACTCCGGATGAGCGTGGAAGTAGGCCTGGCGCCAAGCAAGGCATATTTCGTCATCCGCCCTCGGATAGAGAATCCCACGACTTCGCACATCACCTACCAATACTGGACAAACGCCATGTTGACTTTGGGCAGCCCCTCGATGTCCCCCAACACAGAGTTCATCTATCCCACACAGGAGGTCATCGTCCATAGCGCAGGGCCAGTTTCCGGCCTGCCCGGGGAGAGGATCAGAGTAAGTTGGCCGCTATATGAGGGGCGGGACATGTCCCGGTACGATAACTGGGTGGATTGGCTGGGTTTCTTCACCCCCCAGCCGACGGAGGATTTCGTGGGCGCTTACAACCATGATTCGGGGGTTGGTGTGGCCCGTGTCTTTCCTCGACAAGAGGTGCCGGGGGTCAAGCTCTTCGCCTGGGGGCGGGAGTCTCCCTATACCTCGAACTACACCGATGATAATAGCCAATATTTTGAGATCTGGGGCGGCGTCAACAGGACATTCTGGCCCGAGGATGATAGCCGCCTGGGACCAGGGGAGAGCAAGGGGTGGACCGAATACTGGTATCCTTTCCAGCGGATAGGAGGTCTGGACTTCGCCAACCGCGAAGCGGCTCTGAACCTGGAGGCGCAGCAAGGCTCCCTCCATGTAGGGCTGGCTACCACCTCGCATGAGGAAGGTACCGTAGTTCTCATGCTGGGACCGGATGAGCTTCGTCGAGAGGAAGTGGCAGTTAGCCCCGACAGCCCATATACTCGCCAAATCCCCTTAGCGCGTGACATGCCCGCCGCGGCCCATGTCTCTCTCCGCTTTCTGGGCGAGGATGGCCAGGTCGTAACTTACTATGATGAAGATGTGCTTCTCCCTTAGGAACCCGCCCTTATGCTGTACTGAGCTACTCTGACCCAGCCGGAAGTACGTAAGAGCCGAGACTTCACTAAGGACGGGCGAGGGATGGTTCCCTCCCTGTTGATAGTTCAGGGACAGTATGAATACCCCGCCAGTCTCAGGGGCGGCGACCCCGCCTCTTCTACTCCCTCTCTTCGTCCTTGATCAGCAGGCTGATGGCGAAACTGACCAAGCTGATGACCAAGGCTCCCCAGAACGCGGGCCAAAAGCCATCTACCCCAAAGCCCAGATTGAACTGTCCCGCCACCCAGGCGGTGAACAACAGCATCAGGGCGTTGATGACGAAGATGAAAAGGCCCAGAGTGAGGATGATCATCGGGCAGGTGAAGAAGGCCACCACCGGGCGTATCAAGGCGTTCACCACACCGAAGATGAGGGCAACGATGAGAATAGTGAGCGGCTGATCAGCAGAGATGCCTGGCACTATCTCAACGGCCACCCACAGCGCTATGGCATTGATCAGCAGCCGTAGCAGGATCCTTCGTATCATCTATGTCTACCTCCAATCTGTATAGCGTCGTCGTGAGCCTGATTTTAGCCCCTGGCTGGGCAAAAGGCAACTTATTCTACAAAAATCTCCACCCGCTCGCCGCCCTCCTCGTCCTCGACATCGACGATCTTTCCTTCGGCCCCTTCCTTGATGGACTGTATAATCTCTTCTACGTCCACATCGAGGGGCGCAGCGAACTTTGCCCCCAGCCTGGTTCCTACATCTATCAGCTTGATGGGGAGGTTAATGTTGACCTTATGCTTGCCGGTCTTGAGGTCCGTAACTCGGACGCGGATCCAGCGGGCCGAGCCCTCTCGACGCCCTTCACCCTTCGAGGCTTCCTCCAGGGCAGCGAGCAGCTTGGCCCCTTCCTCAGCCGTAATCTGGCCCCCTTCTATCATCCTCAAGATCTGCAATCTCTCCTCATCACTTGCCATTTGAGTCGCCTCCCTACTGTGTTATAAGCCAAATGTTAACAGATCCAAGGTTTCCTCTTCCGCAAACCCGTATCGCCCGAACATGTTTACAACCCCCTCATGAGAGGGCTGAATTGTGGCCAACACCGGTCTCAAAGGATACGCATTCAGGGTAGACAAAGCTCTGGTTAAGAGCGCCTCCTCCACCTTGCCTCGATGGTCTGGATGAACCATCATCGCCAGGGAATGCGAATAGAAGATACCTCCCGCACGCAGGGTAAGCACAGCCAGGAACCTATCATCTCTCTCCGCCGCCCAGCGATAGACCCTCTGGCCCTTCAACAGATCGCCTATGCTCGCCATGAGGCGTTGAGCGAAGTTCCGGCGATAATCTTCCTCTCTCACCGGCGTTATCTTCTTAGCCTGGGCGGAGAAAGCGTCCTCTGTCAGTTGATACATCCTTCTCCATTCCTCGGGCTTCACCGCCCTTATCGCGTACTCCCTGGAGGGCACCGGGCTCACCTCAGATACTTTCCGCAGCCTCATTTTGCTCACCGAGTCCACCTTGGTGAAGCCCAGCTTCTCATACAGCATCTGCGCTGCCAGGTTGCCCGCCCTTACTTCCAGGCTCACCCTCTGGGCGCCTTTCTTCTTGGCCAGTTCCATGCCCTCTCTCATCAGACGCAGAGCGATGCCTCGCCTGCGATGATCAGGATGAACAGCCAGGTTGCTTATGAACCAACCTCTCTTTCCCTTGTATCGCCGATGGACGGTGATATTGCCAACGATACGCCCCTCTTCCAGCCATACATAGCCGCTGAATAAGTCCCTCAGTGTAGGGCTGATTTTGCTCAGCAGCCACAATAAGGGACCACCCACTTGGGCCAGAGTTCGCATCTCGTTCAGCATTTGTCTGCTCTGAGGGTCAAGATCCTCACCGAAGGAGATTTGAAGGAGCTCGACCATCGGTCTGATGTCCCGCATCGGATTGAAGGGCCGCAGACCACTGAATTCACTTTGTCTATTAGCGATACTTGCCAGCATCCACTACGCCTCCACCAATTGCTCAGCCGAGGTCGAACCCTCAGCGCGTTCTAGTTCGGAGGGAGACGATTCCGGTTCTTTCATCATTGTCACGGCTGGCAAGAAAGAAAGGGCGGTAATGATTCCGGCGGCAACGAAGACGGCACGCATGCCAAAGGCGTCAGCCAGAAAAGCTGCACCGCTCATAGAGATCAGATAGCTTAGGGTTGTGGCGGTATCCACGACACTGCCTACTCTCCCCAACTTCTCATCAGGCACCGATATCTGCATTAAGGTATTTAGAGCCGCATTAAGGGGTGCCAAGCTAAGTCCCGCGATGAACAGCGCGCTCAAGATAAAGATGAACTGATCGACCAGCCCACACAGGCCGATAGCAAACCCAAGCAGGGCGATGGACCAGGCGATGATGCGCGTAAGGCGAAAGCGCGCCGCCAGGTTGCCAACGAGTACACTGCCCAGGAGCATGCCTACCCCCTGCGCGGTTTGAGCGAACCCCAACCCCTCGGGGCCAACTCCGAACTCTCCCTGCAGGTAGGGCACAAAAAGAACCTCTATGGCCCCGATTCCCAGCAGACCCACCATCACCGTTACAATTATGCCCAATACAGTGCGATGACGCAACATATAGAAGACACCGTCCGTAAAGCGCTGCCAGATCATCGTCACCCCTATCCCTTCCTCATCCATCGCCTTGCCGCTAGTTGTTATGGTCATGATGGCTATGGCGGAGACCAGGTAGGTGAGGGAATCCACAACGAAGGCCAGAGAAGCGCCCAGCCAGGCGATAAGGAAGCCAGCCAAGGCAGGGCCGATGAGCAGCGCCGCCACACGGATAGTCTGCGACAGGGCATTCGCGGACAGCAGCTTCGCCTCGCCTTCCACGATTCGCGGGATCATGGCCGTCTTTGCTGGCCCGAAGAAGACGCTCACCGTGGAGACAAGGAAGCCTACGATATAGAAGATGTATACCTGCTCGGCGCTGCGCACCGTGAGGAAGGCCAGCACCAGCAGGCCTCGGAGGAGGTCGGAGAAGATCATGATCTTCTTCCGATCCAGGCGATCAACGATGACCCCGGCCAGGAAGCTGAAGACGAGTTGAGGAAGCGTCAAGGAGATCATCATCATCCCCATGGACACTGTCGAGCCGGTCAACTGGTTGACCATGATCAGGAGAGCCAGGAAGGTAAAGCTATCTCCAATCTGGGAGATAACCTGCCCCAACCATAATGCCAGAAAGTTACGGTTCCGCAGCACGTCAGCAAAGGAGGCCCTTTGGTTCTTCTCCGATCGCATCTACTCCCCCCTACCTTTCAGAAGCCCAACCGCTTCCTCGGCGGTAATCTCTCCCGCCTGAACCTGTTCCAGAATGGACTTTCGTCGCTCCGTGCTGATGACCGCCTCCGCTGGCACCTCGTATCCCAGGGCGCGGATAACATCGTTGAGACGGCTTCGCACGGCGGGGTAGGAGAGTCCAAGCTCGTTTTCAACCTTGGTGATCTTACCTTCGTTTTTGATGAAGGTCTCCACGAACTGCAACTGCTCAGGGCTCAGCCGATAAAACCTGCCCAGATTGAAATGGCCCTCCAACGCGGAATCGCAGTTGCGGCACTGGAGCCTGGTGACCGTCAGGTCATCTCCACATATCGGACACTTTCCAATGAGTGGATACATCTGTAATCCTCCTGTGTTGAACATGATGGACTATCTAGTAGGGCCCACGTAGCGGCAGCCCGAGGCGAGCAGATATTGTTTGTCAACCTCTCGACACTGTTGTGAGGGCCGCGGGTGGTACACCTGCCTTGCAGCGCGGCCCGGCGTACGCTCAACCTGCTTTCGCTGCACGCTTACGCTAATCCTATAGCCTGCCCATGTGAGTTCCATTTCTCCTCCGTAAGATTTTTAATATCACTATTAAATATTTTAATATATAAATTAAAATTTGTCAAGTCTAAATCATGAATTTTCAATGAAAATTTAAAAAATTTAAGGTTTCTATTAAAATTTGCAAACAAAAATAAAGAGGAGAGCGCATGCTCTCCCCTAGAAAGCCGGCCGAAATAGTCTAAACTATTCCAAGCTTATGATCCATACACACAGACCTGCCAGCAGGACGGTGACCACCACCAGAGCCAGCACCTGCTGCGGCAGCAAGCCCACGTGCCGCACCGCTATAAGTAACATGATGACCATCCCCGCGGCCAGGGCTATCCAGGCCGCCAAGTTGGGATGCTGGTTTACGAACCCTTTAAGCCTTACCATTTCACTCTAGCCTCCTTTGCGTCTGAACATACCCCCTTGTTTAAGCCCTATCCCTGAACGGGGGCCATGATCCTTCTCTCCCGCAATCTCTTGAGCAGCACTATCTCGTCTTGGAAAATGTGCTCTTCCGCCACCTCGCGCCACGCTTTGACCATCTTGTCCGCTTTTGCCCTCCTATATCCCAGTTCTCGATAGAACTTGATCGCTCTCCAGGTAGAGCGTCGATCCACCAGCAGCAGGGCAACCTCGCAGGACAACATCTTCGCCTCATCCTCTATGCGCTGGAGCAGGGGAGCCCCCATCCGCCGACGCTGGACGGGAGGATAGACGTAGAAGTCCTTCAGGCAGGCTATGAAGTTTGTAGCCTGCCAGCCCACCACGCCCATCACCTTACTGGTGGCCGACACCCAATATCCCCACTCAAAGAGCCTTTCCAGGACAGCGCTTTCATCCAGCATCATTCTGCCGCTACTGGCCTTGTCAATGATCTCGGCGATGGTGTCCAAATCGCGTCGTGACGCCCGGCGCACCTTTACTTCCTTGACCATTTCTCCTCCTCCCATATTCTGCGCCACTCCCTCTCTACCTGTTCCCAGGTCTGCTCCAACGTTCCCCCATTATCTATCACCACATCGGCCAACTTCGCCTGCTGCTCTGCCGGCATCTGAGCTCTCAGCCGCCTATTCACATCCTCTTCATTCACATCCCGTGTTTTCAGCAACCGCCGCAACCGTTCCTCAGCCGGACAAATCACCAACCACAGAGCGTCCAGTTCGGCATAGATCCTGCTCTCAATGATCTTGATAGCCTCCACTGCTATCACTGGCTCCTCGCTCTGTCGAATGATCTCCCTGAACCGTTTGTCAGCGGCTGGGTGAATGATCTTCTCCAACCGCTTCAAGGCCTCATCATCGTTGAAGACCAGCGAACCTAGCTTCCTGCGGTCAATATCCCCTTGATCGGTCAAGATGTACTGACCAAAGCTGTCCACTATGGCCTGCCAGATAGGGGTGCCCTTCCTCATTACCTCATGAACAAGGGCATCGGCGTCTATGGCCTTGGCACCTAGTTGTTCCAGCATCCTCAGCACCGTGGTCTTGCCGCTGCCAATGTTCCCCGTCAGGCCGATGACGTATTTCATTGTGGCCTATTATACCATACCTTGGTCAATTTATCAATTGCCAGATTCTGTTGGATGCTATATAATGGATTATCACTGTAGGAGGCGACCAAGGTTGATCACCAAATGGTGGCTGTGGGCAGTCTCGTCTACCATAGGTGCGACAAGCTGGCTAGGCTTGGCATATGTGGTTTATGCCACTGATCCGGGGATAGCTCTCAATCGCCTTGCCTTTCTCCTACTGCTATTTGCGGCTCTGTTGACCACCTTTGCGCTTGTAGCCCACTTCCTACACTTCCGCTTCACCACTGCCAGGTCTTATCAAAGCGATGTCGGAAGGTCTTTCCGTGAGGGAGGGCTGGCCGCTATGTTTTTCACCCTTTGCGCCTGGCTACGGATGAGCCAGGCTCTCAACTGGATTAACGCTCTGCTTCTGCTCACCGCCCTGGCTCTGATAGAGGCTTTTATCCTCCTCAGAAGCTCATGATGAACAATCCGGTCCTAGGGGGTGAAATTGGGCTTCCAGATCAAGATTAATGTGTTCAATCACTTTTGGTGAGCGTGCTTGGCCTGAGCTTGCCTGCCTTGAATCTATCGAAGAATCGAAGGGTCCAACCGCTCTAGGGAAGGAGATGTGCGATGATCGAGGGCGTCAAGATCAGAAGACTGCGTGTCATTCCCGATGAACGAGGCTACTTGATGGAGATGCTCCGTTCTGATTGGGAGGAATACGAAAGGTTTGGCCAGGTGTATGTCACCGCCGCCTACCCAGGGGTGGTCAAGGCGTGGCATTATCACACGTTACAGACCGACCATTTCGTTTGTGTTCACGGCATGGCTAAGGTTGTCCTATACGATCGTCGTGAGGATTCGCCCACCTACCGTGAGGTGAACGAGTTCTTCATAGGCGAGCGCAACCCTTGTTTGATGAAGGTACCCCCCTTGGTGGTGCACGGCTTCAAGGGCATCGGCCAGGATATGACTTTGATGGTGAATGTGCCGACGGAGCTATACAACTATGATGAGCCTGACGAATACCGTCTGCCCTTCGACACCGATGAGATACCTTATGATTGGACCTTGAAGCACAGATGAAGTCTGGCCTTGGTCAAAGTAGAA
Organism: Anaerolineae bacterium; assembly: GCA_041559215.1. Taxonomy (GTDB): domain Bacteria; phylum Chloroflexota; class Anaerolineae; order UBA7937; family B3-Chlor; genus JBFFDV01. The sequence continues at coordinate 9,117 of JBFFDV010000011.1, forward strand.
CCCAAAAGAGCCCGCTGGTGCGCGGGCTCTTTTGATCTCCTTCGCACGCGCTCAACGATGCCGGAAAATGGTGTTGCTGAAGAACTCGGGCCCGTCTATACAGTCCGGAATTTCCCAGGTGAAAGGTTCCGATAGGGGCACGGGGTTGGCTTCGCTCTGCACAATCTGTAGGGTGGAAGTTTTCGTGCCGTGATATATTGGGTCTGGTATCTGTATATTGAATTTGAACAAGCCTTGTTCCTCAAATGGCTTACCGGTCGCCCAATAGCGGGTATAACTGCTCACTTGCCATCTCACCGTAACCTCTCCTGCGATCGGCTTCCCCGCTGCGTCCTGTACCCATCCCTCTACACCTAGATTACTGCAACCTCTCCGGTCCGATCGCATGCTGCCTTCCACATAGTAATAAGGGTAGGATGCTGCGGGCGTGGCCGTTGGACCACGCCTGGTAGGCGTGGCTGTAGGCTGTTGCGGACGTGGCGTTGGCGTTGCACCAGCAGGCTGGGCAGAGCTCCCGCCCCCAGGGACGAGCAATTGGGTCCCAGCGTGGATTGTAGTGCTGGTCAGGTTGTTTACTTCCATGATGGCCGCGACGGTGGTGCCGAAACGCCTTGCTATACCGTCCAATGTGTCACCCGCCTGCACAACATAGGTGGTGTATGATGGCGTTGCGCGAGCGGATGGAGTATTGGTGGGCAGCGAAACAGAACCCTCGCCGCTAGGGATCAGCAACTCGGTCCCAATGTGGATTGTGGTGCTGGTCAGGCCGTTCACTTGCATGATGGCCTGCACCGTTGTGCCGAAACGAAGCGCAATGCCGAGTAATGTATCACCCACCTGCACAGTGTAGGTGCTGTACGGCGGCGTTGGAGTGGCCGTGGGCGTATGTGTTTCTGTCGGTATGGGCAGAGGCGTGTCGGTAGGTGTAGGCGTATCAGTAGCTGTCGGGGTCGCAGTGTGAGTGGGAGTTGCTGTGAAAGTGGGAATCAGCGTCTTGGTCGGCGTGGGCGTCGCAGTGGGTGCCCCTATCATAAAGGAACCTATCGAACAGCCAAGGGTTCCCAACACCAGCGTAGCTAGAATTAACATGATCGAAGCAATCTTGCGGTTGATTGTCTATTCCTCCTTACATCAATAGTTTTCCTTGAGGTCCCTTATAACCCATCGCTGTGCACACTAGACCAGAAACCCTACATTTGCAGATCCCTTGTCCTCTTCCCCGGCTCAATAGCTGTTATCTTCAAGGCTTGGAGGCTGTCTGGTACCACATCACCAGTTATACCTAAAGGTAATGTTCTCGAACTGTCCGGCGTCGCAAGCTTCATCGAAGACAACGGTGAATACATCGGAGCGCGGGGTGAGATCTTGGCAACTGTTGACGACCTGTAAATGGAAGTCAATGCGAGTATGCTTAAGGGGTTCGGCCAGGAACGGGTTAAACCCCCATTCGCCCGTCCCTTCGCCGACTCCACTCACCTTGCAGTCTTCGACACCGTAGAACCAGAAGTGCACCGCGATGCCGTTGGTTGCAAGCCCGCCTTGGCCAAGGATCTTACCCTTGAAGTACGGTCCTCCGCAGTTGGGGAATGTCCGTATACTACCATCCACATAGACAAACTCCCGGTTAGATACCGGCGTCGGGGGGGGGCGCCGAGGCGTGGGCGTAGAGGGACGCCTCGTCGGTGTAGGCGCAGCGGGCCGCCGGGTAGGGGTAGGCGGCACCGAAGTAGCTGTTGGCGTATCCGTGACCTCGGGAGTAGGCGTTTCGGTGGGCGTATGCGTCGCCGTGGGCGTGGGCGATTCCAGCGGCGTCGGCGTGTAAGTCGCGGTGGGCGTGAAGGTCGGTTTGGGCGTCCTGGTGAGCGTCGGCGTTGCTGTCTCGGGGCCAAGGCCGATCAGAGGCCCCAGCGAGGAAGCCAGCATGAAGGGCGCTAGGGCGCAAGCCAAAACGCTCATCAGGATCAGAATAGCAATCACGATACCTACCGCCACTACCGCTGGATTTCTTCTAATGGTTTCCAAACTCGTGATCTCCTTTCACAGAGTAACTGTGGCTCCTTTTCTAACAACATAAAGCGGGAGCTAGAAAACCTCCCGCCTTTGGAAAAAGTCCAATCGCAAGGGCTCCATTGACCCTCGCCATCGGCAGACCGGAAACCGTAAGAGCCTAATACTTCTGGAAGATTATGTTCGACTGCTGTGCTCTCGTATAAGCGACCATCTTCTGCTGAAGTGGCGCCGAAAGAGGGCGCCCTCCCTGGGCGTCAAAGACCGTCAGGGTGTACTCGCCAAATACCAATCCCTCCGATTGGAATTTGAACTGTCCTGGTTGCAAAAGCTGCGCCTGATCGCCCGTGCGAGACCATTGTACACCGAAAGCGTCGGACTCCAGCTTCATCCAGACCGCATTGAAGTTGTCAATGGGATTTCCCTGGCTGTCCCGAACTTCGCCGCTGATCTCTGGCAAGCAGTAGCCCGGGTGACACCGGTCCTTGATCGGCCCACTTACGTGATAGTATTGATACACCGGCGGCGGTGTCTTTGTAGGAGTTGGCGGCCTTGGCGTCGGCGTAGGCGCAGGCGGACGAGGCGTGGGCGTGTTCGTCGGTGGCCCCAGCGTCGGCGTTGGCGTATGCGTCGGTGTCGGCGGCTCCGGCGGCGTGGTCGGCATCGGCGTCGCGGTCGGTGCCGGGGTATCCGTCGGACTAAGCACCACGGTTGGCGTCGCCGTAAAGGTCGGAACAAGCGTCTTCGTCGGCGTGAAGGTGGCCGTTGGCTCTAGCTTGACAAGGCTATAGCCACCAATGGAGCAGCCGAGGATCATTGCCATTATTATTGCAATAATCAACAGTATTGGATACTTCTTACTCATAAATACCCTCCTCTCCAGGTACGGGGCGTATTATAACCAAGTTGTCTCTAAAGTGCAAATCTGCATTCGCTCGGCCGTGGGCAGCAAAAGCCCGAGGAGCGCGAGGGGCTTGCCGCCAGCCTTATGAAGGGTGTCATCTCACCTTCCCCCCTACATATTGGGACTTGTGCTCAATCGCTGCACAAGCCCTATCAGTAGTGACAAGACCGTGGCTACGAGCAGCAGAAGAGCCCCTGCCAAGAAAGGGGCATAATAATGTATGTGCTCCCACAGATAACCACCAATGACGGGGCCGATAGCCAATCCCGCTCCCTGCATCGTGGCCAGCGCGCCTAGAAGTAGGCCCCGGCTCTCCTGCGGGATATTGTCCATGGCAAGAGCGTTCCAGGCCGGGACCGCCAGAGCATACCCCAGGCCTGCGATCGTCGCTCCAGCGGTAACCACAAGCAAGTTGGTGGTTATCGGGGCTGCTCCAAAGCACACCGTCAGCAAGGCCAGGCCTGCCACTATGGGGGGCTTACGGCCTATGCGGTCAGCCAGATGTCCCGCAGGGAGGAGGACCAGCGCTGTGATGCCACCAGGGATAACCAGCACCATGCTCATCGTCAACTTGTCCACCAACAGTACCTGTGCTCCATACAGGCTGATGATCGGCAGCAGGAAAGCCAGGCTGATCGTCAGGAGCAGGGCGATAACCCCCAGCAGCACCAGCTCACCATTAGCCCAGCGAAAGCCCTCCTTGCTCTTCATCAATGATGCTTCTTGCTCTGCCAAACTGGTCTCTCTCGCCAGTGCCAGCACGATGAGCAAGGCCGCGCATACCAAAGCGATGCAGATGAGAAAGGTGGCGCGATAGGAGGTGAAACCAAGTAGGAGATTGCCACTGATGGGCCCCAAGGCCAGGCCGCCTAGCATCACCGTGCTTAGAACACCCATGATCAGCCCTCGTTGACTCCGCCGATAAGTATCAGCCACACCTGCATAGATGGCTGGCCAGATGCAGCCCGCGCCCAACCCGTTCAAACCGTTCAAGAGGAGAAAAGTGCGCGGGCTTGTCACACCCATCATCAGCGGCAAGGGAATGATCGAGAGGATGATGCCCCAGAGGAGAACTGTTTTCCGCCCCCATCTGTCGGCCAGCCACCCCGCGGGTGTGCGAGTGATGATGTCCACAATCAGATAGATTGAAATAACAGCCCCAACCAGGGTGACGGAAGAGCCCAGAATCTCGGTCAGATAGAGGGGAAGCAGGGCCATGGCCTCGATGCCGTGCACTATCTCCATCAGCACGATAGCGACCAGGAATACAGCCAGGTTGCGGTTAGCAAGCAATGTGGTGAAGATACCGCTGGTCTCTATTTGTAAATCGCCTCCGCTTCATCTATATTCACCACTATGAGGGCCATATATCTTGCGGTATTCGCGCTATCGGTGGCCACCCTCACCTTCGAGATAACACTGACCCGGGTCTTCTCTGTAGCTCAGTGGTATCATTTCGCTTTCATGATCGTCAGCCTGGCCCTTCTGGGCTTTGGGGCCAGTGGGACCTTCCTGGCCCTATTACCCCAATTGCTCAAGCGCGATTTGGCCCAGCTACTGGCTACCCTTTGCCTGGTTTTCTCCATCAGCGTGGTGGCTAGCTATCTGATCAGCGATCATGTGCCTTTCGATTCCTTCCAGATCGCCTATGACCAACGACAGATAGTCTATCTGGCGATCTATTATCTATCCCTAGCTGTGCCTTTCTTCTTCACCGGTCTTGGTATCGGTGTGCTCTTGGCTGCCTTGCCCGACCAAGCTGGCAAAATATATTTCGCCAATCTAATAGGCTCTGGCCTGGGTTGCCTCCTAGCCTTGGCTATGTTGTCCTTGATCGGTGGGGAGCGTACGATCATTTTCGCCTCCCTATCTGGTGTCCTGCCCGCTCTGGGCCTCGCCTATCGCCGTTCATGGGTTCGACTCGGGTTGGCCCTTGGGCTGGCGGGCTTGCTCACCGCCTGCCTCATGCGTCCACTCAACATCTTCGAGATCAATATGTCTCCCTACAAGGCGCTCAGCTACGCCCTGCACTATCCCGGAGCGCGAATCACCTACAGCGGGTGGAACGCTTTCTCTCGGGTTGACGTGGTGGAAAGCGATGGAATAAGATCCGCCCCCGGGCTGAGCTATGTTTACCCCGATGCACCACCCCCACAAAAGGCGATTTTCACCGATGGTGAGAATCTGAGTCCCTTGACCGCAGCCTCGCCAGCAACAGACTTGGGTTTTCTCGATTTCCTCCTGGTCTCTCTTCCCTATAACCTGCGTCCCCGACCCCATGTGCTGATCCTTGAACCAGGTGCAGGGATGGATGTGTTGCTGGCGGCACATAACAATGCGGCCGATGTGGTGGCCGTGGACAGCAACCCTCTAGTCATCGGCATCGTCCGTGACCAGTACGGAGAGTTTGCGGGAAACCTATACCGTCTGGATAAGGTAACCGTGGTGGCCGAAGATGGGCGCAGCTATGTCCATCGTAGCGGCGCGAAGTTCGATATCATCCAGGTATCCTTGGACGATAGCTTCAAGCCTGTGACCTCAGGAGCCTATAGCCTTTCGGAGAACTACCTCTATACCACAGAGGCTTTCATTGATTATTTCAACCACCTAGCTCCCGGCGGGGTGCTAGTGGTACACCGCTGGCTGCAGACCCCGCCCAGCGAGAGTGTGCGAACCTTGACACTGGCCCTTTCAGCCCTCCAAGAGATCGGAGTGGAAAGCCCGGCCGAACGAGTGGTCGCTCTTCGCAGCCTGTATACTGTCCTGCTTCTGGTGAAAAGAGAGGCGTTTACCGCCCATGAGATACAGATGATAAAGAGCTTCTCCCGGGACAAGCGTTTCGATCTCGTCTATTACCCGGGTATCAGGCCTGACGAGGTAAACCGGTATAGTATCCTGGAAGAACCGCACTACTACAACACTTATCTAGAAGTACTGGAGAGCGAGGACAAGGCCAACTTCTATTCTGGTTATCCCTTCGACATCACCCCTCCATCGGACGACCGCCCCTTCTTCTTCCATTTCTTCCGCTGGCAGCAAACTCCCCAGATTATCCAAGCCTTGGGGAAAACATGGCAACCCTTTGGCGGCAGCGGCTACTTCGTGTTGCTGGCCCTCTTCATCCTGGCTCTGTTCGCTTCATCGATACTGATCCTCTTACCTCTCTCGTTTCTGAAGGGCAGGGGCGAGATCAGAGAAGGAAGGCGTCTCTTCGTCTATTTCTTACTGCTGGGGATAGGATATCTCTTCGTGGAGATCCCCCTCCTGCAAAGGTTCATCCTTTTCCTGGGCCACCCCATCTACGCTTTCGCGGTCGTGCTCTTCACTTTGCTCACCTTTTCCGGTCTAGGAAGCCTATTCTCGCCCAGGCTACCGTTGCGAACGGCGTTGTCGGGGCTCATTGTCCTGATCGTCTGTTATCCCTTTCTGCTCCCATATCTCTTTCGCTGGTTACTTGGAGGGGGTCTGGCCTTTCGTCTTCTGGCGTCTGTCATCATCCTTGCCCCTCTCGGCTTTCTTATGGGCTTTCCCTTTCCCAAGGGCATCAGGCTAACAGGCAGGATCGCCCCGGGCTTAGTACCTTGGGCCTGGGGGGTCAACGGCTGCGCCTCGGTTCTCAGCTCCATCCTGGCGGTGATGATAGCTATCTCCTACGGCTTCTCGTGGGTGCTCGTCCTCGGTGGAGGAGCGTATGCTCTGGCTCTGGCAGCGATCTATACTTTGGGAACGAAGACGGAACCCTTTGCCGCTCCAGGCGCGGCAGTTCCGTCTACAAGATGACTATCTAGTAGATCTCTTCAGACCCGGCAACCTCCTCAGAAGCTCTCTGCTTTCTCCCGAATCAGGTGCTTCTATGTCCTGGAATCTCTATCCATCCCAAAGGAGTGGGGTGGGGGCACAATAGTACTCCCTTGGGATTGTTTCTGGCTTCTACTTGAACTTGGCGATCAAATCGTCTATGAGCATAGCGGGCAGGGTCTGAAGTCGGATGCTCCCTCTGGAGGAAAGCTCCAGCGAGACCTGGCCGATGGTTTCGTTGTCAGGGGCCTCAACGACACTCACAAAGTCGTACTGCCCCAATGTGGCGTACTGGGACAGCACCTTGACCCCTAGGGCCTCGATCTCCAGATTTACCTCCTTGATGCGATTCGGATTCTCCCTGACCGTCTTCGCGCCTTCATCCGTCAGGGTGCTCAACATGATATATGTGGCCATTTATCTACTCCTTTCGTCTTTGTATGCTTATGAGGCCCCCACCCCGATGAGTCAACGGGACCTTGACAACCGTACCGGCGTACACGTCCCTCTTTCCCGTCCCGGCAATGCTCACAAGCAGATTTGCATGATCGGGCACCATCACGATCATCAGATCCAGGATAGCCAGACAACTATAAAAGGCAAGGGACGACAAAGCCCTCCCAAGACGAGATAAGCCAGCCTGCTATGGGTAGCAGGACTATGAAGCCGACCAGCGCACAACGCAGAACAGCCCAAAATCCGAGTTGGGCGATAACTATCGCGCCGCACCCAGCACTTCCAAGATAACCAGCTACAAAGTAACTTACTTCGCTATCCCCACAAGCCCCAAGAGCAGGGAGAACCACAACGGCGCTCCCTTGCTTCTGCCCGGATTCCTACTTGAACTTGGCGATGAAATCGTCTATGGGGATAGCGGGTAGAGTCTGAAGCCGGATTCTACCTCTCGAGGACAGCTCCGCCGAGACCAAGGCGATGGTTTCGTTGTCAGGCGCCTGCACGATATTCACGAAGTCGTACTGACCCAATGTGGCATACTGAAGCAATACCTTGGCCCCCAGAGCCTCAATCTCGACGTTTACCTCCCTGATGCGGTCCGGTCTCTCCTTGATCGTCGTCGCCCCTTCATCCGTTAGGGTGCTCAACATGATGTACGTGTTCATTTCCGCACTCCTTTCGCTTCTGTATTGATGAAGCTCCCAATCCTAACAGATCATTGCTATGGCTCTTGAGGGCCTCATAGGGCGTCTCACCCAGCAGTTGGGTCAACTCGGCCGCAATACCTTTGACCCAAGCCTCATCCTGGTGGTGGTGAGGGAGACGCCCATATCTACGGCGCACGTTGGCATACTTCTCTTGGATGCCAACCAACCCAGGATCGCTCATCATCGCATCAGCAACACAGACGATCTTCTCCTCCATAGACAGATCGCTATACCCCCAGCCGCCCTTTTGCAACTCCTGCCTCTCTTGCTCCGTCAACATCCCCAGTTGGACCCCCTGCTTCAAGGTTCGTCCCTTAAGGATATGGATGAGGCATATACGTCCTTCCTCCTCATGACCTTCGGCTCGGGCCAACAGATAACCTTCGATGCCGTGCCGCAAGCCGTGGCTACGACTGCGCCCCAAGTCATGCAACAGGCCCAGAACCGTGGCCTGCTCTACATCAACGGGATAGCCTCGTTGCGAAATGAGTTGAGCCAGGCGGCGAGCCGCAGCACCGACCTGGATAGTGTGAGCATACCATGATTCGTCACCAGAGGTGTGTTTCTTCAACAGGGCGAGGGCGTCCTCTTTGTTCACTCTACCTTCCCAGGGGTTGCGCTCCAGGATCCCTTCTGGATCTCCTCTTGAGTGCTAACTGCATTTGGGTTCTGCCGCAGGGTCTGTCTTGAGCCAGCGGAAGGATTACCAGCTTGTTGCCTACCCCTCCATGCGAGGGATCTACACCTTGACCGCAGCGAAGGATACAACGAGCGGATCACAATTGTGAGTTACTGGTGTAGAAGATAGAAATCTGGAAGAATACTCTGAGAATGAGCGCTCTAAAAAGAATTATATCACAGGAATGAAGTTCGTCCAAGCATCAGCCTTTTCTCGCCAGCAACACCAACATTACCAGCGCTACCACCCCCATGCCCAACAAGACCAGGAGCTTTTGCAGGCCGGAGCCGAGGATGAGGGCCAAGGCGCCGAAAGTGGCGCAGACCAGGTAAAAGAGGAGCACCACGCGCCGCTGAGAGAAGCCCAGATCGAGGAGGCGGTGGTGCAGGTGGCCCCGGTCGCCCAAGAAGGGGGAGCGACCCAGGCGTAGCCGGTTGATGATCTGCCAGGCCACATCCAAGATAGGAATACCCAGCACTAGGAGTGCGGTGGCCATCTTTGCCCCGCCGATGATGGCCAGAGTCCCCAGAGCGAACCCCAGGAAGATGGAGCCTGATGTACCCATGAAGACCCTGGCGGGATAGAAGTTGAAGGGCAGGAATCCTAGGACACAGCCGGCCAGGGCCAGGGGGAGGAGGGCGATGCTGTATTGGCCCAGGCGGTAACTGTGGGCGAAGAGGAGCAATGAGGCGATGACGGTCACTCCCCCCGCCAGGCCATCCAGCCCATCCAGCCAATTTACAGTGTTCATCATGCCCAATAGCCAGAAGAGGGTGAAGGCCAGAGTGACGGGCAGAGAGAAAGCTATCATGCCGCCGAAGGGGTTGGCTATCTGCCCGATGGTTATACCAAAGTAGATGGCAACGCCTGCGACCAGGAGCTGCACAACGAACTGGGGGATGGGGCTCAGTTGCCTTTTGTCGTCGTAGACGCCCAGACCGAAGACCATGGCCGAGCCGACGAGCAACCCGGCCAGACGATGCAACTCCAGGGGGTCTTGCCGTTCCACTGGAAGAACAAAGCTGAGGCCCACCGCTACTAGGAAGGGAAAGAAAAGGGCCACGCCACCGAGGCGGGGGATGGGGACTTGATGGACATGTTTGGGCTCGTGGGGCACGTCCACGAAGCCGAAGCGCCGGGCCAGGCGGGCCACCGGGGGGGTGAGGAGCAGGGAGCCCAGGAAAGCGATGGCGAAGGTGAGGAGGAAGATGCTCATCACAGGCCTGCGCGAGAGAACTGTTGGATGGGAGTTGGAGAGCATCCCCGTGTCCGCGCTATCCGGGAAACCACACCTCCGTAGCCTCTGAAGATAGTAGAGTTCAAATAGCGGGTATCACCATTAGCCAGGACTTCAATTAGATTACCACCGTTCCAGCTATCGAGCAAAGTCGCAATCGGAGAAATCTCCCTCATCGACGGACCTCCTCATCACTCCAGCGTCATTCTATGCCAAGCAGGTGTTGATGTCAAGAAGGCCTATGGAAATGCACAGAATGGTCTAGATAATGGCGTTGGCCATGAGGGGATTCTCGCTTGGTCGAGGGGACAAAGCAAAGGTAGCCCATAGGGGATTCGAACCCCTGTCTCTGCCTTGAGAGGGCAGTATCCTAGGCCTCTAGACGAATGGGCCACACTATCACAATTCTAACATCAGAATCTCTTTTTGTCAAATACGGGCTTGCACAGCGATTGGGCACAAGCCTCAAGATATCGGGATACGGAAGAAACGAGGGGACGCCCCTCGATCCTTCGGCTATGCTTCCTTCGACTGCGCCTGTTCGCTTCACTCCCTTCGACCAGGCTCAGGGCAGGCAGGACAAGCTTTGCTCAGGGTACGCCCCTCGTGCTACCCGGGCTTGTGCTGCGCATCGCCAAACACGAGAGGCTCTTGACGACGAAAGGACTCTCACTTATAATGAGATACAAATAAACAGCGGGTGATTGATAGACTCCCTGCAGCTTTAAGGAGAAACCTATGCAAGATAGAGACAGACCAAGACGCGTGCGTAGAGGGTCCATAACAGGCGCCCTCATACTCATCGTGTTGGGCTTTCTATGGCTCCTCAATAACCTGGGCTATTTGCCAGGAGACATCTGGTATAACCTCTGGCGCTTCTGGCCGGTGATCCTCGTTCTGCTGGGGGTGGACATCGCCTTGCGAGGCTTTCCTAACTGGTTCGCTCTGCCGGTTCTGCTCCTGGTGGTGGTTATAGTTGTCGGCGCAGTTCTATTGGTGGCGCCCACCCTGCCGGTGGAGCAAATAGTCACCGAAAGCTTGAGCCAGGAGCTTGCCGGTTTGAGCCGAGCACAGGTTAACTTGGAAATGGACGGCGGCACTCTGCACCTTAAACCGCTGGACGATCAAGGCCAGCAGTTGATGAAGGGCCAGTTCACCCACAGTAGCAGCATTGTGATACAACAAGAGTTCAGCGAAGAGCCCGGGAGGGGCAACCTAAGGCTTGCCGACCGATATGAAGCTTTCTTCCCCTTCTTCTTCCTCCTGGAGGGCATGAGAAACGACTGGAACGTAGAACTAACCCCTCTCATCCCGCTGGAAGTCGAGCTCGACGTCGATGCAGGACCTTTTCAGCCTCTACGTGCCTCGCATTGTCAGTTGGACGTGAATCTCAGCGACCTTGCCCTGGAAATCTTCAAGGCCGAGTTGGACCATTGCAAGGGCGAGGTGGCGCTGCCTTCGGGTGATGGCCTCGATGCCAGCATGAACCTTGATGAAAGCGAGTTGACGGTCAGCATACCGAGCGATGTCGGCGTCAGGCTAGAGTTGAATCTATCTGATACTGAGCTGACGGTGGATTCCTCCCATTTCATGAAGATCACTGACAACGAGTATGTATCGCGAGACTATGATCAGGCGGAAGCCAAGCTCAATCTGACGCTCGAAGCCACGGATTCTTCCGTCAGCATCCGATAAGCCCGGGGGAGCCGATGTCCTCACAGCCTCTGAATAGTTCCAAAAGTATCGCCTCTTCTGACGTCTGCCCTGAATGCGGTTTCAAAAGTAGGGAGGGGAGCAGATTCTGTGGCCATTGCGGAGCCGCTCTGGTCAGATACTGCCCCCGATGCGGTGCTAGAATACCTATCGGCGCAGCCTTCTGCGAACGGTGCAGCACTGACCACGACCGCACCATGGTTTCAGGCGAACGTTGCCAGCAGTGCGGTTTTCAAAACGACGAGCACGCCGAATTCTGCACACATTGTGGCGCTCGCCTGCTCATAGAGTGCCCCCAGTGCGGCGCAATGGCCAGAGCGAGATTCAACTTCTGTGCTGCTTGTGGGTTCGACTACTCGGCATTTGTGACCCAAAAAGTGATCGA
>JBFFDV010000012.1:0-19871 GCA_041559215.1 Anaerolineae bacterium
AATAGCCAGGGGCTGGCGTTCCTTCAATCGCGGTTCTAATAGAGAGTTCTCGATAGCCAACTCTCTGTTCTATGGGCACAGTCACCATCACTGATGAAGGATCAAGCTCAACCGCGGCTACGACGTTACCGACCTCATCTCTCGGCGTAACCGCGACATTGCGCTCGAAAGTGTCTTTTTCCCCGCGCAGATACACCTCGGCAGTGACTCGCACCACCTGATCTACCAAAGTTTGAGGCCCGCTGACCGTCACATAATCTGGGATTATTTGTGTAAGACCTGTGTAGTATCCTTGAGGGGGGTCACCATAAATTCTCACTCTAGCTTCGACCGTTTTTCCCGCCATCCGATCCAAGCGCATGGTGAGTACAGCAGGAGATGTCTCCACGATCCTCACTAGATCGCCCGGCGGCTCTACCTGTACAGAGACCTGGTGTGAACCTACGTCCAAGCCTGACAGATCCACGTAGGCGCGAAAACTGCCTGCACGCAAGTCTGCCCAAACGGACTGCGGCGTTCGGACCTTAACCCTGACACGTTGATCGACGCCACCCACGATGACCAACCCCTCCCCCCTGTTGATCACCTCTACAGATATCTCCTCGGGCAAGAAGGCTTCGACGAATGGGTTTTCTTGAATAGTTGCCGACATCCAGACCATCGTAGCCAGGATGAAAGCCATTACTATGGAACTGAGGTTATCCAAGAGCGAACGTGTCATACTTGCTTCCCCTTTTCCTTGGAGTCTTTTTTCATCTCCGGGGACAAACCTTGGTCTAGCGTTCCTTCTGAGCGGGCCGCCGCTAGAGATTCCCACTCAGCTGCTGCTTATAGGAAGATCGCACTATCTCTCTCAAGCGAGATTCATCGAGATAACGCGTTAAGCGCCCATATCTCGCTACGGAGATGTCCCCGGTCTCCTCGGAAACAACTGTAACCAAAGCGTCGCTTTGTTCTGTGATCCCCACCGCTGCTCTGTGCCGCAAACCCAGGCCTCGTGACACATGACTAGTCTCAGCTAGGGGCAAGATGCAGCCAGCGGCCACAATTCTGTCACCTCGAATAATGGTCGCGCCATCATGTAACGCCGTATTAGGCTGAAAGATGGTCAAGAGGAGCTCAGGAGACAGCTCCCCATCTATTGGCACCCCAGTGTCCACATATTCTTGGAGGCCTGTCTCGCGCTCTAAGACGATCAAAGCACCGTGCTTACGTTCCGACAGAAGCTGTGTTGCTCGCGCAATATTACGACTGACCTTGATCGTTGCAGTCTCCGAAGAGGAAAAGCTGATCAGTCCCCCGCCTCGTCCAAGCCGTTCCAAGGCTCGTCGAAGTTCAGGTTGGAAGATAACCGGCACAGCCACGAGGAGTGCAGGGAGCGTATTGCGGATCAACCAATTGAAGGCAGTAAGAGAGAAGAAATTGCTCGTTAGGACTACGGCAATGACAAGGAGAATGACCCCCCGCATCAAAGGGACTGCCCTAGTTCCCTTCATCAGGAGAAACAGCCCCCAAATCATCGCAGTCACTAATAGGATGTCAAGCAGATCTCTTATTTGGAACTGCGAAAATATCCAGAGAACGTCCGACACATCGCGCCTCGCACCACTTTCTCAAGAACCTTGTAGGTCAGCATATCGTTCACCATCTACTTTGAATCCCCGCCCAGCTCCCGCAAGAGCTGTGTGTATCCTTCTTCGTCCCTGGGCTTCAAAGATATTATGGTTCGGAGGGTATCCATAGCGTCCTTTTTCAGACCAACTTCAAGCTGTAGCTCCCCAAGAGTATCCAGCTCTGCAATGGCTTCATCTTTCATCCCAGCCTCTATATAGATCCTACTCAGACGCGAACGCAGAGGGATATCGCGGGGTCTTGAGCCAACTAGCTCTAGCAGTGTTGTTATGATCTTCCGAAAGTCCTTCTCCTTTCCGTAGTGGACGATCAAGCGATCCAACTCTTGCAAGGCGATATCTTCCTGGCCCAGTCTGTAACGCAACTCGACCAGACGGAGCTGAGCCTTTTCATCACCAGGCGATAAATCTCTAATCTTCTCATAAATAGCCGCCGCTTTCTTCCAATGGATTCTTTGCATGTGAAGGTCCGCCACACGATGCAGTATCCTGACCTGCCAATCCGTTGCCATCGCTGTTCGAGGGGCTAAGAGAAGGGCTTCCTCATACTTCTCCAAAGCATCATCTACACGTGCCAAGCGATAGTAACTCTCGCCCAAAGCCACGTATTCTTCCAGAGCCAGACCTGCTTCATCATGGTCTACTAGCAGATTTATCAACTTCTCCCTCATGGATATGTTCATTGGTGCCACGAGCAAAGCTCGCCTGTATACTTCTATAGCTTTCCCAGAGCTGCCCCTCTTCAAATAGGTGTCAGCCACAGCTTCATACTTGCTCACGGCTTCCTCCACCTTGCCTTGGTGGGCGAACATCTCCGCCAATCTGAGGTGCAAAGGCAAGTATGTAGGAGCCACTTCCATCGCCCTATAGCACTCCTCCAAGGCGATATAGGGCATATCCTTCTTGAGGTACTCCCAGCACGCCGTCATGATCTCCAAGGCTTCCTCGCCTCCGGGCACCCCCAGGAATTCGGCAAGGCTGATCGGGGCAATGCCTCCCTCAGCCAAGCTATCAAGCTTCCGCCGCACCTCCGCGAACTTGTGTTTCCAATCCCTGTCGCTGAAGAACTGGGTTAAGGCATTGACAAACTGCTCACTCTTCCGCCCATTGGACTCAAGTTCATAGCTTTGAGCCAAGTCCTTGTATGATTGAATAATCTCGTCGGCGCGATCCGGGCTCACGACATCCAGGTCTATCATCTTGAGGGCCTCGAGGAAATGATCAGTCGCCTGGTCGCTCTTACCTTGAGCCCAGTGACACTCACCTAGGACGAAATGGCTAGCTAGACGATATTCGGGTATATCAACCGATCTCTCCAGGAGATCTATCGCCTGGCTGAAACGCAAGGCCTTCTTATACAAAACACCCAGATTGAAAAGCAACTCGACCGGCTCCGCCCCCATCTGAAACGCCTTCTCATAGTACTCTAAGGCCTCCACAATTATCCCTCGGGAATGAGAATCAATCGCCCTGCCCAAAGTAGTCCCGATGGCCAACTGGCTTATTGGAAGGGGCGATCGGCCATCTTCCACCAGGGTCGTGGTTTCAGGGACATCAGCCAACTCGTCCTCTTCTAGCACAACCTCCGCCAAGCCCGCCAGGGCTTGTTGGACCGCCACATCCACTGGAGCAAGCTCCTCGCTTCGAAAAATGAAAAGAGATTCTGCAACCTCTACATCCTCATCCGAAGACAGGCGCTCCAACAACACGCGAGCTTCACTATTGCGTGTGTCGAGGGAAAGAGCCCGCCGACAGAATTCTATGGCCTGGGCACGCTCACCATCCTTGCAGCAAACACGAGCTAGATCAAGGTATTCGCCAACGGCTTCCGTTGTCTTGGATGCGGAGGCATAGGCCTCGGCCAGCCTCTGATGCGCCCCTTTGTTCCCAGGCTGCAAACGGATAGCTTCTCGCCAGGCTTCCATCGCCCTATTCAAGTTCCTCTGCTCTACATACAGTTGAGCCAGATTCATCCAGATCTGTGCGGAGTCCGCAGCTCGACCCAACTCTTCAAGAATTCTGGCCATCTGTCGCACAGGCGAAGGATCATGCGGCCTCAGCTCTATAACCTTTCTGTACTCACGCAGAGCCTCTCTTAACCTCTTACCTTTTATGTAGGCAAACGCCAAACTATTTCGAGCCGTAACGTCCCCAGGAAATTCCGCGGCAGCCAGCTTATACTGTTCAATGGCCTTCCTCCACTGGTTCTCCCAGGCATAGTTATGCCCTTTCTTCATCGCCGACTCGAAGACGGTACGATTCCCAGCCATTTAGCCTCGCTCCACTTCACCACTCTACCTGCAAGGGATCGATCCTTATCCCAACAAATGTGACAGAATAATTGGCCGTCTCAATCCCCCATCAAAATGACCAATATCGCTTTCTGCAAATGCATCCTATTCTCCGCCTGATGGTACACCACCGATTGGGGACCATCTATTACTTCATCCGTAATCTCCTCCCCACGATGAGCAGGTAGGCAATGCATCACCATCACATCGGGCCTAGCCAAGGCCACCAGATCGGCGTTAACCTGATACGGGCGAAAAGCGGGCAAGCGTCCTTCCTTCTCAGCCTCCTGGCCCATGCTAGTCCAAACATCTGTGTAGATTATGTCAACTCCATGCACCGCAGAGCGGGGGTCGGTATCCAGTGTTATTTTGCTGCCTGTCTCCTGGGCAAACGCTTCCGCCTTGCTCAGAACATCCCGCTGCGGCTCGTACCCGGAAGGGGTGGCTATCCTGATCTCCATCCCTACCTTGCTGGCTGCAAAGAGTAGGGAATGGGCTACGTTATTACCATCGCCGACATAGGCCAGTTTCAGGCCTTGCAGAGCGCCCCTTTTCTCACGGACGGTGAATAGATCGCTCAGAGCCTGACAGGGATGAACATAGTCGGAGAGGCCATTGATTACCGGCACGGAAGCATGGGCGGCTAAGTCCTCCACATCGCTATGAGCAAAGACGCGGGCCATAATACCGTCCACATATCTGCTTAAGACCCGGGCTACATCTCCCACGCTCTCTCGTTGGCCCAGCTGGATCTCTTGCGGCGAGAGATACATAGCCTGACCCCCAAGATGCAACATTCCCATCTCAAATGAAACGCGGGTACGTAAGGAGGGCTTTTGAAAGATCATACCCAAGGCTTTGCCTGCAAGGAGGGGCTTATTGCCTCCACCTTTCCATTCGTTCTTCAGATCCATCGCCAGATTCAGGATCTGCCAGATTTCGTCTGTTGTAAGCTCCGCGATGCTCAGAAGATGCCTCATTCCCTGACCCTCCTCTTAAAGTATACCATAAGGTGATGCGTAAGAAAAGGGATTTATCGTTCTACGACCGTATTTGCCAACGTGCCAATGCCTTCTATCTCCACCTCTATCCTATCACCCGGCTTGAGTTCCCCAACCCCTGCTGGCGTCCCAGTCAGAATGACATCCCCTGCCTCCAAGGTCATCACCACAGAGATGAAGCTGACCAACTGTTCCACGGAAAAAACCATCTCGCTCGTTGCGGCCTCCTGACGGACCTCACCGTTCAGCCTGGTGCGGATCGTCAAATCCGTCGGATCCACGTCTGTGGCGATGACCGGCCCGAGGGGACAGAAAGTGTCAAAGCCCTTGGCCCGCGTCCACTGAGAATCCACCTTTTGCAGATCACGAGCGGTCACGTCGTTGGCGCAACTATAGCCCAAGATATGATCCCGAGCGTCCCGGGGAGCAAGGTCGCTCCCTCGATTCCCTATCACTACTGCCAATTCCCCTTCGTAGTCCACCCTCTGTGACAGGTGAGTAGGATAGACTATCTTGTCGCCATGAGCGATGATCGAACTGGGGGGTTTAAGAAAGAAAACCGGCTCCTTGGGCACCTCATTCCCTGTCTCCTTGGCGTGCGAAAGATAATTCAAACCCACGGCTACTATTTTCGTCGGCTGACAAGGAGCGAGAAACTTACACCCGGCAAGGCTCGCCACTTCTAGCCCGCGCATCCATGTCCCGAAAGGATCAGCATCCAGCCAATATATCCCGTCTTTCTCCGATACCACCCATCTAGTCTCGCCGGCACACAACAGTCGCATCAGTTTCATGTTGTCCCTTGTCTCTCTCGCACTGACTAATGAACTGCTCTCATCGGATCAAACCGCTTTTCATCGCACCTCCCAGGTAACCCAGGAAGCTCGGGTACAAGTTCCTATGATCATTCCACCTGAAACATTGACAACTGCTCTGGTTCTCTCCCGGCCTCCTCTAGCTTTCCGTCATCTCTGATATGCGACACTTCAATGCCTCTGTCCAGTAGGGTTTGAGCAATGAGCCAATGACGATGACAACGAGTGGGGTCTTCCTCAGCACACACAATCCCGATCCATTTCTCGGTGGCAACCTCTATCACCCCATCAATGGCCTCTTGATACCACGGCCTCTTCTTCAACTCCTAGTACGAGCCTATCCGAAAAGTCTGTAGCCTAGGGCCCTTGTGCCCGTGAAACCCGCCCACAAGGGGCTATGCTACCAGTTTCCGGATAGTTACTAAGACACCTTCTCCCCGTCATAGAGATTCGCATCCTTGTTCCTATCTAGCCTGCCTCCCAACTGGTCCCCGTCAACCTGTACTCGATCCCGGCTTCCCAGAGGCTTCTGGCGAATATTTCTCTATTCAAATGAGGTAAGAAACGGCTATAGGGAGAGCTGCGCAGTTCCAGCACCATCTCTATGCCGGATTCTTCCAATAACTTGATTGTTTCTTCTACATCTACGTTGCTATGGCCCATGGGGTAGATGAGCATGAACCTTCCCCCGTTATCTTAGTTGATACACAAGCACTGCTTCACTGCTTTCATCTTCCTAGCACTTTCAGGGGAAAGCCCATGAGGCAAGAACCAATTTTGCCTCATCCGCTCTCCCCAACATTCTTGAGGTAAAAGATCAAGGAGACTATCGGGGGTCAACTGCCCCTGTGCCATGATTATATCACCGCCACATGGACAGATCAAACCATAAGCACTCGCTGAAAGGCGTTGCGCAGCCCAAGCCCGAGGAGCTCGAGGGGTTTGCCCTCGCCCTTCATTCCCCCTCGCATTGGGGATTGCGCCCAATCGCTGCACGAGCCCTGAAACAACATCATGGACAATGGCTTGGAATTATCGTATAATAGGCACGTGGCTCTGCTTGCGATGTTCACACCTCTAAGCCATTCGAGGCCAGGATCAGATAGTGGCAAGTGGAGACAAATTCCAAGGCTTTTAGGGATGGAGACAACATATAGAGTAGTATTGCCCGTCTTCAAGGGCCCTCTCGATCTGCTACTGCATCTCATCGAAGAGAAGAAGCTGGACATCACTAAGGTTTCTCTAGCCATGGTGACGGATCAGTACGTAGATCATATCAGCCGTCTCGAAAAGCTGGAGGCTGAGAAACTGGCCGATTTCCTAGCGATCGCCGCCAAGCTCCTTTTGATCAAGTCTCGCATGCTTCTTCCCCAACCGCCTCCTGGGGAGGAGGAGGAAGATGTAGGCGACGAGTTGGTCAGACAACTTATCGAATACCGCAAGTTCAAAACCGCAGCTCAGGAATTAAGAACCAGGGAGGAAGAAGGGCTGCGGGCCTATGCTCGTCTTCTCCCCCTGCCCGAACTGGAAAGGACTTTCCGCCTAGAAGGTGTCACCTTAGATAATCTGGTGGAAACGGTTCGGCAAGCGATGTTGGCTCAAACGACCTCGTCTGCGGACGCGCTAGTGACTCCTCTTCATATCTCCCTTCCTGAAAAGATCGCTCAATTGGAAAGATTGGCGATTAAGTATCGGCAGTTTAGCTTCAACGACCTTCTGGCTCAAGCGGCCTCTCGCATGGAGATTGTCGTGACCTTCTTGGCTTTGCTGCAACTCATGAAACGGCGCAAAGTGACAGTCGAGCAAGGGGAGTTGTTCGGGGAGATTATAGTCAGTATGCTCGGCTAGCTTCGTACAGTGATGGCTCGAAGCCTCTTCAGACAGACAATCTTGCACTTCTCGCCTGTGACCGTGCTCATCGAATGCCACTCCTTTGCATGGTGAGCATCCAAGTCAGACACGCCCAATAACAGTTCCTGAGCCTCATCCAGTACGCCTGCTTTAGCGGCGGCGATACTCCACCGAGCAGGATCTTCACCTCTGATCCTTGTGCGATCATCGGCCCTCGCGCATGATGTCCACCCCAGGAGATCAACTTAATCAGCGATTAACATGACACTGTTCCATTCCCTTCCGATCGCAGCCTTGCAGACAGAGCTTGCCAAAAAAAGAACCCGTCTCAGCGCTTTGATCTTGTCATACATCCCAAAATCGAATTTCGAACCTTAAAATTTTCCAAAAAGGCCAAAATACGACCCTTTTCCTATTGCCAAATCATGAAAAATAGTGTATAATGTGGGTAATTGTGGGGAGAAGTGGGGCAGCAATCGGCAGAGTGACCCGAAAACAAGCTCAAAGTGGGGCGTAGTAGAACAAATGTTCCTTGGAGAATATGTCCATAACATTGATAGTAAGGGAAGATTGACCTTGCCAGCCAAGTTCAGGGCAGAACTAGCTACAGGGGTGGTAGTCACTCGAGGGTTGGACGGCTGCCTCTTCGTCCACCCCATGGACGAGTGGGAGAAACTGGCTCAGAAGATCAACAGCCTACCCCTCACCCGAAAGGACGCTCGCACACTATCTCGGCTCATATATTCCGGAGCCACCGACTGTATACCTGACAAGCAAGGACGCATTCTTCTCCCGACCTACCTACGAGAGTTCGCCAGCGTCGATGGTGAAACTGTGATCATTGGTCTCCATAGCCGTCTGGAGATATGGAGCCCTGAACGGTGGGAACAGGTCAGGAGCGACGTAGAGGAACATGGAGATATGATCGCTGAAAAATTCGCCGAATTGGGTATCTGATGAATGCTGTAGCGATCCATATCCCTGTGCTCTTACAAGAGGTGTTAAACGGGCTACAGGTCAAGCCAGGTGGAAGATATACAGACTGCACCATTGGAACTGGAGGCCACGCCAGAGGGATTTTGGAGAAATCGGCACCTGGCGGCAGACTGCTGGGTATAGACTTGGATGCCAGAGCGATTGAAGTGTCCAGGAGGCAACTTGGCCGTTACGAGCGGCGAGTTACGCTAGTCTGTGATAGCCATGTTCATCTCAAGGAGATCGCTTCGGAACAACGATTCCTTCCTGCGGATGGGGTATTGATGGATCTGGGAGTATCATCCTTCCAACTACAAGAAGCAGAGCGAGGCTTCTCCCTCCAAAAAGAAGGACCTCTGGATATGCGCTTTGATCTAGACAGCGAAATCACCGCCAGCTATCTAGTCAACACGCTCAGAGAGAAGGACTTGGCCGACATTCTGGCCAAATATGGGGAGGAGCCCAAGGCTAAAGCGATAGCGCGGGCTATCGTACAGAACAGACCTCTTGAGACAACCTTGGAACTAGCCAACCTTGTGGTTCGAACGGTGGGCCGCAGACGGAAACTGCATCCCGCGACCAGGACTTTTCAGGCCCTGCGCATCGCTGTCAACGAGGAGCTAAGAGCCTTGTCCGAGGCGTTGCCTCAGATATTGGATGTCCTGACTTCAGGAGGGAGGATGGCCATCATCACCTTTCATTCCTTGGAAGACCGTCTCGTAAAGGAGTTCATGGCTCAGGAGTCGCGAGATTGCGTCTGTCCACCGCAGATAACCGTATGCGTCTGTAATCACCATCGCACGTTGCAAGTGCTGACAAGGAAACCCGTCCGACCGTCACAGGCGGAGGTCAGCGCAAACCCCCGCTCTCGTAGTGCTAAGCTGAGAATAGCTGTACGTCTGTAAACGGTGAGGAGATCTAGTGAACAACGAGCCTTTGTACTTTCCCAAGATTCGCATCAGGAATGAGGACGACGGGCACCCCCCCTGGAGATTCACTGGAAAAACCCTGGGCCTCTTTATCCTTTTGCTCATCCTCGGAGGGTTGCTAGGCTCTTTCCATCTCAACCAAGCCAGCTACGTGGCGACCGCCGGACTGGAAATCGCAAACCTAACCCGGGAAAGAGAACGTCTGCGCCAGGACAATGCTGCACTCAATAGGAGCATAGCCGAATTGGAGACCTTGTCGAATGTAAGAAGGAGAGCCCAAGAACTAGGCCTTACGGAAGCGGACGCTGCAGAATACCTCACGATAGACAACTTACCTTTTGAGACGCCTAATCAGGAGACTTCAGCCGATGCGTCTGTACAGGACACAGACATGCACGAACCACGTTCTATATCTTCGGAAGTAGCACGCTGGTGGGAGGAACTGATTGCCCGGTACGAATCTTGGATGAACACACAACCCTGAGTGGTATTCTCGTGTTAAGCGGAGCAGTGGCCTTGAGGTGCAATGGAAAGGTGTCATGGCCCAAGACAGAGCGCAGTCAAAGGGGATAGTTAGGTAATGGCAGAATCCGAATGGCCTGAGTCTGGTTCAAAGACAAGGCTTGTGGTCCTCTGGATGGGCACGGTGGCGGCTGTGTTGATCCTGGCCGGCAGACTATTCTACTGGCAGGTGATACGGCACAAAGACCTACAGGATGTTGGGGAACAGTGGCAACTGTTGGATAGGCCCATCCCCGCCTTACGAGGAATGATCATGGACCGAAATGGATTCGTCCTAGCCTTGGATGAGTACGAATTCGAGGTTTTTGCCACTCCTCCTGACATACAGAAGCCTGTCGAATTGGCCGCTGAGCTAGCTTCCGCATTGGGCATGGATGAGGACGGGCTCGCCGAAGTGCTTGGCCAGGGAGAAGAGTCCTATGTGCGACTGGCCCAGCAAGTGTCGCTGGAAGCAGCGAGACGGGTAGAAGAGGTCAGAAACGACTTCCAGGCAGCTGCTCTTGGCATAAGTGCGGTTACAAAACGTGTGTATTTGGAACAACAGATGGCTTGTCACCTGCTGGGGTTCGTGACCCGTGACGATGAGGTGTTCTATGGGGTGGAGGAGTTCTACGACGATGAGTTGCGGGGCACAGAAGGTTCTTGGGGAGGTACAGGCGATGTCCTGGACTTGCAGATAAGTATCGCGCCCGGCAAACTGATCTTACCGCAAGATGGTCATGACGTAGTACTGACCATAGACCGTACAATACAGCAAATAGCGGAGGAAGAGCTAAGCAGAGGCATCGGCGAGTATCGAGCCGAGAAGGGAACCATCATCGTCATGGATCCCCATACAGGTGGTATTCTCGCCATGACCAGCTACCCAGGCTATGATCCCAACCTGTACTTTGATGAAGCCATACGCGAGGAAATCTTTACCAATCCGGCGGTGAGCCGAGCTTATGAACCGGGGTCAGTCTTCAAGGTGATCACGATGGCGGCGGCTCTGGATACAGGGATTTATAGCCGACATAGTACCTATAATGATATGGGGCAGATACTTGTGGGCGGCAAAGTCATCAAGAACTGGGACAGGAAGGCCTATGGCGTCAGAACCATGACCGAACTCCTGAGATATTCTCTAAATGTAGGTGCAGCCACCTTGAGTACAAACCTGGGCAGCGACACGTTCTACGACTATTTGCATCGATTCGGCTTTGGAGAAGTCACCGGAATTGATCTGCCTCACGAGTTGCCAGGGATTCTGCGAGTGCCTGGAGACGCCGATTGGCGTGAGGCCGATTTGGGGACTAATGCCTTCGGTCAAGGGATAGCGGTCACTCCACTACAGATGATCACAGCTATTGCAGTCGTAGCCAATGACGGCGTATTGCCCAGGCCTCATATCGTGCAGCGTATCGAGCAAGAAGGCAAGACTGTCGAAGAGTTTCACCCACAATCAGGCCGCCAAGTTGTGTCAACCTCGGTGGCCAGGCAACTGACGGAAATGCTGGTCGAATCCCTACTGGGAAAGGAAAATCTCAGCATACCAGGCTACAGTATTGCAGGTAAGACGGGCACAGCGCAGATTCCCGTTCCTGGAGGGTACCACGAACAGGATACCATAGCATCCTTCGTGGGTTACGCCCCTGCCTACGATCCTCAGTTCATTATCCTAGTCAAGCTTGACAGGCCCCAAGAGTCGCCTTGGGGTTCAGAGGTGGCTGTTCCGGTGTTCAGGCGGATGGCTCAGAAGCTGTTCGTCTATTTGGACATTCCGCCTGATGAGGTTAGAATGGCAAGCAGATGACCAGCAATGGGGACGAACCCTTTTAAGGAAGGGCCTTCAAAGGACAGGTAGACGTGATGCTCACCCTGGCAGAAATCTGGCAAGCGATAACCGGACAAGAGATAGGCGAACCTCAGGCAACGGAGTTTCGATTTCGCGATGTAGTGATTGATTCCCGGCTTGCACAGCACAACAGTCTGTTCATAGCCCTACGCGGAGAGAAGGATGATGGTCACAATTATGTCAAGGATGCTCTACAGCGGGGCGCCTCGGCCGCTATCATAGATAAGATGGTGGATGGCATCGCTTTAACCATAGACACTACCCAGCGCCCGTTGCCCTTGCCGCCCCTCCCACTGACACCGCCTCTATGCCTCTTGGTCGAGGATACCTTGAAGGCTCTCCAGGACATGGCTGCGTACCACCGCAGGCGATTTGATGTTCGGGTCATCGGAGTTACAGGCAGCATCGGCAAGACTATGACGAAAGAGGCCATATATTCGGTGCTGAGCAGCAATTTCCCGACCTTGAAAAGTGAAGAGAATCTCAACAACGAGATAGGTTTGCCTCTCGCCCTGCTCGGCTTGGACGAAAGCCATAAGAAGGTGGTCTTGGAGATGGGAATGTACTCGCTGGGCGAAATCGCCCAGTTGGCTGCCATCGCCCTACCCCAAGTAGGGGTGGTCACTAACGTGAGCCACTCCCACTTGGAAAGGTTGGGCTCTTTGGAACGCATAGCCGAGGCCAAGGCTGAACTGATCCAAGCCCTGCCTCCTGAAGGCATAGCGATACTGAACGGCGATGATCCTCGGGTGAAGGCTATGAGCAGTATGGCCAGAGCCCAGGTGCTTTACTATGGCCTGAGCCCTCACTGCCACTTGCGAGCTACTCATATTGAGAGCCGAGGGCTGGATGGTATCCGGTTCCGTATGCAATACGGTCACGAGACGCTCTACGTTAAGGTTCCACTGCTTGGGCGGCACAGCGTCCACACAGCGCTAGCGGCTGCAGCGGTGGGCATAACGGAGGGACAACCATGGGGTCGCATCGTGGCCGGATTGAGAGATATGGCTGTGCAATTGCGACTCATAGCAACGCCGGGGCTCAGGGGCTCGACCATCATAGATGATAGTTACAATGCCAGCCCGACTTCCACCTTGGCAGCTTTGAATCTATTCGCCGAATTGAAAGGGCGGAAGATCGCTGTTTTGGGGGATATGCTTGAGTTAGGTTCTTATGAGGAAGAAGGACATCGCAAAGTAGGGCGTCGAGTGCCAGAGGTGGCCGACAAACTCGTCGCCGTGGGCGCTTTGGGGGCAATAATAGGGCGAGAAGCAGTTGACATAGGCATGGATGAAGATGATGTCTTCTTTGCCGAAGACAATGAACAAGCCGTTCAGTTGCTGCAAGGCATCGTGGCCGCTGGCGACTTGATCTTGGTCAAGGGGTCTCGAGGAATGCGCATGGAAGAGATCGTAGCCACGCTGGGAGCGAGATAATGGTCTTCGCCCTGACTTTGGGGGTTGCAACCTTTCTCATGGCGGTACCATTTGGCTCATTTTTGGTCAGGTATCTCAAGGCCCACGGCATCGGGGAGCAGATTCGAATCAACGGGCCCAGTTCACATCAACTTAAGACTGGAACGCCCACCATGGGCGGTATCATGATTATTGCGCCGGTGGTGATCATGACCGCTTTGTTCAACTTGATCAACCGTGAGTCGATGCTTCTCCCTTTGGCGACCGCGATAGGGTGCGGCATACTGGGCGCCATAGATGACTGGGCAGGGCTTAGGAGGAGTAAGGCAAAGGGAGTTGGCCTAGGAACGGGAGAACCCAAAGAGGACAAGGCTGGACTCATAGCTCGCTATAAACTCGCATGGCTGGTTGCCATCGCCATGGGAGCAGCGATCGTATTGCATTTCGTTTTTCGTTTGGAGAGTTTTGCGCTACCCTCCATCCCGGCCAAGTTTTCCTTAGGGCTTTGGTATCTGCCGGCAGCCGTGTTCGTCATCGTCGCCACCGCGAACGCGGTCAATCTTACAGATGGTCTGGATGGCCTCGCCGGCAGTACGTCAGCTATCGCCTTTGTGGCCTATGGAGTCATCGCCCTGCTGCAGGGTCAGTTATACCTGGTCGCTTTCTGCTTCACTATGGCTGGAGCGACACTAGCGTTCCTCTGGTATAACGCCTATCCGGCCCAACTCTTCATGGGCGACACGGGATCTCTGGCCCTAGGGGGGGCATTAGGGGTGGTGGCTATGATGACCGGGCAGTGGCTATTGCTACCCATAGTGGGTATCGTCTTCGTAGCAGAGACCATGTCTGATATATTGCAGGTGGGGTACTTCAAATTAACCAAAGGGAAACGGATTTTCAAGATGGCGCCTCTGCACCATCATTTCGAGCTTATGGGATGGTCTGAGGTGCATGTAGTACAGCGGTTCTGGCTAGTAGGAATACTAGCGGCCATGCTGGGCATAGCCTTGGCTTTGCTGTAAGGGTTTTGTTTGGATATGCCATACGGGAATCAACGAGTAACGATTATCGGGCTGGGCCGGGAAGGGGCGGCCTTGGCCAGATTCTTGGCTAGACATGGAGCGAACGTTTCTGTTAGCGACATAAAAGTCGAAGAGGCACTAAGAGACAGGATAGATGAACTGGTTGACCTACCCATCAATTACCTCTTGGGCGGACATCCTGAGGAACTACTGGAGGCGGACGTCATCTTTGTCAGTCCCGGCGTGCCTCAGGAAATTCCGATCCTATTGGAGGCTCGACGGCGGGGGATTCCCCTCAGTAGTGAGACGAGGCTTTTTTTCAGCCTTTGCCCGGCGCCAATTATCGGCATCACGGGCAGCAGCGGAAAAACGACAACGACCAGCCTGGTGGGTGAGATAATGAAAGCACAGGGCTGCCGAACCTTCGTGGGAGGCAATATCGGTTCGCCACTGATAACTTTCGTGGAGGAGATAGAACCGCAAGACAAAGTAGTGATGGAGCTATCTAGTTTTCAGCTGGAGGTTCTCGACCAGAGCCCACATGTCGCTGCCATATTGAACCTGTCGCCGAACCATCTGGATCGTCATCCATCCATGGACGACTATGTGGCAGCGAAGGTGAATGTCCTCCGCTTCCAGGAGAAAAATGATTATGCTATTCTCAACGCTGATCAGCAAGTGACGAGAGAGCTGATGAAGGACTGCCGCGGGCAGGTGCTATTCTTCAGTCGCGAGCAGGAACTGGATGAAGGAGTTTTCTTGAGACGTGGGCAGATCATCACGCGGTGGAAAGGCGAAGAACAGAAGGTCTGTCATGTTTCCGAGATACAGTTATTGGGATCGCACAACTTGGAGAATGCTCTGGCTGCTTGTGCCATCGCCACAATAGCCAGGGCACAAGTCGAGGCTATTAGCAGCGCAGTTACGTCCTTCAGTGGCGTCGAGCATCGGCTGGAGTTCGTGGAGGAGATAGAGGGAGTGCGGTACTATGACGATTCCATAGCTACATCTCCGGAGAGGGCTATGGCCGCCCTGAACTCCTTCACCAAGCCCATTATCCTACTAGCTGGCGGGCGAGAGAAACACCTGCCTCTAGATGGATTGGCAAACCTCATCGTAAGGAAGGTGAAATCTCTTATTCTCTTCGGTGAAGCAGCTCCCTTTTTGGAGCAGGCAGTCATCGAGGCGCAGAGCGAAGCGACAGGGGCTGAGGTATCTGTGTACCGATGCTCGAACCTCGTTGAGGCTATCCGGATTGCCGCCCAGATAAGCCACGCAGGGGACACCGTACTTTTGTCACCAGCCTGCACCAGCTTTGACATGTACCGAGACTTTGCTGAAAGGGGAGACCATTTCAAGGCCTTAGTGGGCGAACTGAGAGACTCCCAGGAGAGGCGGTTTGATGTTGCGAGGTAGAAATGACCGAGAGACCAAAGGCGAGATCACCCGTTGGTAAGGTGTATGACAGGCCTGACTACTTGTTGATACTCATTGTGGTGGCCCTGATTTTCATCGGCCTGATGATGGTCTATAGCTCCACCTTCCAGCTAGGATATAGCCGTTTCGGGGAATCAACACACTTCCTGATAAGACAAGGGGTATGGGTTGCCATGGGGCTGGTCATCATGGCTCTCGTCATGAGGATGAGATATCACAAGTGGCAGAAGTTCTCCATCGTTCTTATGCTACTGACTCTGCTCTTGCTAGTAGCCGTGCTGCTGCTTGGCCAGAAAGTCCATGGCGCCAGACGATTTCTCTTAGGAGCTTCCATCCAACCCAGCGAGATTTGCAAGTTGACTATGGTGCTATATGTAGCTCATTGGCTCTCCTCTAAAGGAGATAAGCTGAGGCAAGTTACCTATGGGTTAATACCATTTGCTATCCTCATCGGGACGATTACAGGATTGATCCTGCTAGAGCCCGACTTCGGCACAACCATCCTTATTGTGGCGGTTGCAGGAAGTATGTTCTTGATAGGTGGGGCCGACCTTATCCAGCTAGTAGTCAGTTCCATCGTGGGCAGTAGCACCCTTCTGCTACTTATCGCCAATTCCGACTATGCCTGGGAGAGAGTGATCACCTTTTTACAGGATCCCTTGAGCGCTCCCGTCGCTGAGGACTCGTATCAGATCATTCATGCTCTCGTCACTTTGGGCACAGGAGGGATCACCGGCGTGGGGCTGGGCTCAGGCCAGCAGAAAGCGCTCCTTCCTGCGGCGCATAGTGATGCGATCTTCGCCGTGTTGGGGGAGGAATTGGGCCTGATAGGCTGTCTGGTTGTGGTGGGTCTTTTCGCTGCCCTAGCCTATCGAGGCTTCAAGATCGCCTTGCGGGCCAGAGATTCCTTCGGGTTCATCCTGGCCTCAGGCATAACCATCTGGCTGACTTTCCAAGCCCTGATCAATATAGCCGTTGTGACCGCAAGTCTTCCTTTCACTGGCCTTCCCCTTCCTTTCATCAGTTTGGGCGGCTCATCACTGGTGATTTCTATGGTGGGCGTGGGTATGTTATTGAGCATCTCTCGCGGCACGGGAGACAGGACAAAGGAGCAAGATGCGCCTTCTAGCTTCCGGGGGCGGCACGGGCGGGCACGTCTATCCCATCCTCGCCGTCGTAAGTCAGCTAAGAAGTGAAAATGGATCATCGCTGGAGGTCTGTTACGTGGGCAACGCTTCAGGGATAGAGGCCAGCCTGGCCACAAAAGCAGATTTGCCCTTCCAGGGGATAAGCACGGTCAGCTTGCGAGGGGCTGCCCCCTGGGCCTTGCCACCTCGCCTTGTAAGACTGGCCAGAGGCACAGCGCAATCCATGGGGCTAATAGACAGATTTGAACCGCAGGCCATTCTGGCCACGGGAGGCTACGTATGCGCTCCCCTGATACTGGCCGCCTGGATACGAGGCGTGCCTAGCCTGGTATACCTGCCAGACTTGGCACCTGGACTGGCGATACGTGCTCTGGGTCGATTCGCAACCCGCATTGCAGTCTCTTTTCCGCCGTCAAGGGACTTCTTTGCTCCTGGCAAAGCGGTGGTAACTGGGTATCCAGTCAGATCAGAGCTGTTCGAGGCGGATAAGCTGGCCGCGCGACGGAGGCTAGGTCTGCATGAAGGTGAGAGAACGCTGCTGGTCTTTGGAGGGAGTCAAGGCGCTCATAGCATTAACCGGGCCATTAGCGAGATACTTGTCGAATTATTGAAGATCTGCCAAGTAATGCACGTCAGCGGCCAAGCAGACGAACCATGGCTCAACACGCAACGGGATGGACTGCCGAAGGCTCTGGCCGCAAAGTACAGCGTGTATGCTTACCTGCATGAGGAGATGATCGATGCCCTGGCGGCATCAGACCTGGTGATAGCCCGGGCTGGTGCGGCCACCACTGCCGAGTTTCCGGCCCTCGGACTGCCAAGTATCCTAATACCATATCCCTACGCGGGACGACATCAGGAGCTAAATGCTGACTACATGGTCGAAAGTGGAGCAGCTGTCAAGATAGACGACGGCGATTTGAGAAAGGGCGTCCTATTGAGGACAGTAACCGAACTGTTGGAAGATCAACAAAGACTGGCCGTGCTTGGCGACGGAGCCCGTCGGCTAGCGCAGCCTGATGCTGCGCAGCGCATCGCCCGGCTGTTAAGGGAGATGGCACGCCCGAAACTGAACTAGAGCGGCTTTTTCATGGATATACAGTTGGACGCGAGTATCATACAGAATCTCGTGATTCTCATCGCAGTCTTGGTAGTATTCGCCGTCGTTGGCCTGAAGCGGGGATGGATAGGTCAACTGGTAATCCTTGCACTGATCATATCCATTTGGGGTGTGTTCAAGATAGCCGGAGATCTATTGGTCAAGTTAGCCAACAACTTATACAAGGGAGTCTTTTTCCTCGTTTTGTGTGGAACGGAGGAAGATCCCTTCGCCTGCCTCGAAACCTCGGGTATCATGCAGAAGATCCTTATAGATCCCCAAGACCCTGAGCAGGTACGCCTTTTGTTCCTCATCATCTTCGTGTTCACATTGCTGCTCGCATATCTGCTCCTCGCACGTTTCGGCAAGGCACCAAGCTCAATAGTGCAGAAGTTGACAGGCGCGTTGATGGGGGTAGCTAATGGCCTCGTGCTGAGCTACCTTCTTCTACCCTTTACCCCAGAACAGCTTCCTCTTGTTCCATTGCCTGCAGCTGAGGTGGAGGAAGGCTTGCCCGAGATTGTTGAACTTATGCCTAGGTTGACTACTGCCTGCCAGGTGAGCGTTCCCTTCGTAGTTCTGATTCTATTTGTGCTTTTCGTAATCGTAGCCGTCCGCTTCATCCGACCTAAGAAGGCGGAATCCTAATGAGCACATAGAGACATGAATGGAGACTGGTATAGAGGAAGCATTAGATGGGACCATTAGAGATATTATGGGCCATGCTCGTAGGTGTATTCGCTGCGGTAGGCATCATCCGAGGATATCCAAAGGAACTGGGGGTGACGACGACCATTCTGGTCGCCCTGCTGATCCTGACTAGATGGGGCGACGAGATATTAAAAGCTATAGACAGCTTCCTAATGACATTTACCGAATCCAGCATCCTCTTCGAAGGACCCGTCAGCGACATGATTCAGTCCTCATTCTACATCCTCATATTCATCATAATTGTGTTCATATCCTACCACGGAGAAACCTTGGCCTTCGCTGGGACCCCCCCCAAAGGTCCTTTCGGGGTGGCGCTGAACTTGATAAGCGGCTTGCTGAACGGCTATCTGATCTCAGGTACGATGTGGTATTATCTGCACATTTTCAACTATCCCTTTCAGATGGTGGGGCTTTTCCAACCACCGCTGACCGAATTCGCCCAAACCTATCTGGTGCCCTTGATACCGGTTCCCTTGTTGGAACCATATCTGCTTTTTCTGGTACCGTTCATGATCGTAATGAGGATTCTGAGATGATGGCTCGAACCGCCAGATTCGGGATCGAGAACCTTGAATGGGTGCTGAGACCTGGCGACTACGTACATTTCGTGGGCATTGGCGGCATTGGACTCAGCGCAATCGCCCGCATACTCTCGCAGAGGGGATATGTCGTCTCCGGGTCGGACCTGCACCTCTCGCCCATTACCCAGCATTTGGTCGAGCTGGGAGTCACTGTGCATCAAGGACACAAAGGGGAGAACATTGGCAACGCAAACGTGGTCGTCGTATCCTCTGCCATACCGGGAAGAAATCCGGAGATTCTGGCGGCCAGGAAGAGAAAAATCCCCGTTGTCAAAAGGGGACAAATGCTGGCGTGGCTGATGAGGGATCACTATGGTATTGCAGTGGCTGGCACCCATGGCAAGACAACCACCAGCGCTATGATAGCTCTTGCGCTGGAAAGAGCTGGCCTGGATCCAACCATAATCGTGGGTGGTATCATACCGGAATTGCACAGCAACGCCAAGGACGGCAAGGGGCGGTATCTCGTCGTTGAGGCTGATGAGTATGACCGCACTTTTCTAGAACTCACCCCCCAGGTCGCACTGGTCACAAGCATAGAGATGGATCACCCCGATTGCTTTGCCGATTTGGATGATATGTCAGAAGCCTTTCGAGCTTTCTTGACAC